>NZ_CAKJTR010000072.1:11063-24021 GCF_917627355.1 Protofrankia sp. Cj3
TAGCACCGGCGCGTCCTCCAGCGCTACCGAAGCATCCCGCCAATAGTCCCTCCGCGAATCAACGGATACGGGGCCTCCCATTCCCCGAGAACATGTGATAACGGTGCGTATTTTCATGATGGCAGCGTGTCGGTGTATATGGGGGCGTGCCGCATACCTGCTCACGCGGAGTCATTGGTTTTTGGTGAATTTCGCCTATTCAGGTTGAGGTCGGCCTGACTATGGCAAAGAACACTTTATCGGTGACCACTGTCCTCTTTCCGGCGCGGGAGTCCTGCCCAGGCGGGGCCAGGTGTCGGGTGGCGAACACGTGTCGGCGTGGCGTCCGGGCGCCTGCGACAATGGTCGACGTGGTCGAGACGCCGCTGCCGCGCGAGGTTGTCCTGCTTGGTTCGACTGGTTCCATCGGAACCCAGGCCATTGATGTGGTGAAACGCAATCCCGACCGGTTCCGCGTCGTCGCGCTGACCGGCGGTGGGGCAAGGGTTGACCTGCTGGCTGCTCAGGCCCTTGAGCTGGGTGTCGAGGCGGTTGGCGTAGCCCGGGCCTCCGCAGCGCAGGATCTCCAGCTCGCCTTCTACGCGGAGGCCTCCCGGCGGGGCTTCCGTAAGGGCGAGTACGCCATCCCGAAGATCCTGACCGGGCCGGAAGGGGCCACGGAGATCGCCGCGTGGCCCGCCGACGTCGTCCTCAACGGCATCACCGGGTCGGTCGGCCTCGCGCCCACGCTCGCCGCGCTGCGGGCTGGCCGTACGGTGGCCCTTGCCAACAAGGAGTCACTGGTCGCCGGTGGCCCCCTGGTGCTGGATGCGCTGGACGGCGACCCCTCCCGGCTGGTCCCGGTGGATTCCGAGCATTCGGCGCTTGCCCAGTGCCTGCGGGGCGGCCGGGCCGAGGAGGTTCGTAAACTTGTCCTCACCGCCAGCGGGGGGCCCTTTCGGGGCCGTTCCCGCGCTGAACTGGGCCAGGTGACAACAGAGCAGGCGCTGGCGCACCCCACCTGGGACATGGGGCCGCTTGTTACGATCAACTCGGCCACCCTCATGAACAAGGGTCTCGAGCTGATCGAGGCGCATCTGTTCTTCGGGGTGCCCTATGACGACATCGACGTTGTCGTCCACCCGCAGTCGCTGGTGCACTCGATGGTCGAGTTCGTCGACGGGTCGACGTTGGCGCAGGTTTCCCCGCCGGACATGCGCCTGCCGATCGCCCTTGCCCTGGGATGGCCCGATCGGATACCCGATGCACAGGCCCCGATGGACTGGCGGCGCGCCCAGTCGTTGACCTTCGAGCCCGTGGACGCGGTCGCGTTTCCGGCGATCGATCTCGCCCGTGAGGCCGGGCGTCGTGGTGGGACGGCGCCCGCCGTTTTCAACGCCGCCAATGAGGAGGCCGTGGCGGCCTTCCTCGGGCACCGCCTGCCGTTCGTGCGCATTGTCGATGTTGTGGCCGAAGTGGTCACGGCGCATACGGTGGTGCAACATCCGAGCCTCAACGAGGTGTTGAGTACGGAGCAGGAGGCGCGTGAACAGGTGCGTGCCATCATCGATCAAGGAGTTGATCGAACAGTGATGCCTTCGTGACACTGAGGTACAACGCGAGATTCTCCAGCGCTGTGATCGGGGTGTGATCGCACCATGACCAACGCGATTGGTATCGTCGCGTTTGCCTTGGCCCTGATCGTCTCCATCGTTCTCCATGAAGCCGGCCACTTTGTGACGGCTCGTCACTACGGCATGAAGGCATCGAAGTTCTTCGTCGGGTTCGGCCCGACGCTGTGGTCCCGTACTCGGGGTGAGACCGAGTACGGGATCAAGGCGCTTCCGGCCGGGGGATTCGTCAAGATCGAAGGGATGACCCCACTCGAGGAGATTGATCCGGCTGACGCCGATCGGGCTTTCCACAGCCGGCCAGCACGCCAGCGGGCGGTGGTGTTGGCGGCGGGGTCGTTCATGCACTTCGTCATCGCCATTGTGCTGATCTACAGTGTGCTGCTGCTGCTCGGGACCATGCGTCCCAGCGATAACAAGGTCGGCCGGACGGTCTGCGTGCCAGTGAGTGGCCCGTGTGCCCCGCAGGCGTCGGTAGGGCCAGCCGAGCTGGCTGGTGTGCGCGTCGGCGATCGGGTCGTGAGCTTCGACGGGACGCCGATCCGGGACTGGGCGCAGTTCACCCGCCTCATTCGTGATCATGGTCCGGGGTTCGCGACCCTCGTTGTCGACCGGGGCGGTCAGATCCTCACACTACGGCCCGAGCTGGTCTCGGTCCGTCGTGACCGTCAGACCGGGCTGGCGGGCAATGATCAGGTCGGGGCAATCGGCATTGCGCAGGGCGTCGACGTTGTGCGTTACAACCCGATTTCGGCCATCCCGAGAACCGCGCGCATCCTCGGCGGTGGCGTCACCGGGATGTACGACACGTTGGTCCACCGGCTGGGTGACCTCACGAACCTCTTCGGCAAGGACCGGAACGCAAACGGTCTGGTCGGCGTGGTCGGCGCGGCACGGGCCGGCGGTGAACTGCTGTCGGCGCAGGACGTTTCCGTCGGCCAGCGGATAGGTGACTTCCTCGTGCTGGTGGCCGGGGTCAACCTGGCGGTCGGCCTGTTCAACCTGCTACCGCTGTTCCCGCTGGACGGCGGGCACCTGGCGGTTCTCGGCTTCGAGCAGGCGCGGCACGGGGCGCGCCGACTGACCGGTTACCGGGGGCCGGTGAAACGGGTCGACCTCGTGAAACTTCTGCCCGCGGCATACGCCATGGTTGCGTTCTTCGTTGTCCTGAGCTTGCTCATTCTGTCCGCCGACATTGTCAATCCGATCAGTTTCAACTAGGGCCTGTCTGATGGATCTTCGATCGCGCGGATCGATGCTCAGCAGGCGCCCCACCGCGTTGTCGTCGTCACCGGTAGAACACCACTATCGGCTCCTCCTCCGCCTTGCGGACCACCTGCTGGATCACCACCCGCATCGACCGATATCCATCGGACAGGCCTTGGCGCCTGTTGCGCCGGGCGGTTGCGTGCCCGCGCGACACGCGGACAGCGGGTCCCGTACGGCGAAGGAGGAGTTGGTGGCCAAAGAGCGTGCGATCATAATTTTTTTCGCGCGCCCGGTGGTTCCCAAGAGTCTCTGGTGGTTGAGGAGTATGTGATCATATTTTTGCGCCCGGCGGTGCCGAGGGCCTAGATGGTGGCCTGCTGTCAGCGACACCGCGTCCTCCGGCGTTGGCCAGTACCGCATGACCTTCCGTCCAGCTTCCATCCAGCTTCCGAGCATCGACACGCCAGTGAGGACATCGTGACAATAACTCTCGGCATGCCCGAAGCGCCGGCCATCCCGCTCGTCACCCGGCGTCGTAGCAAGCAGATCCAGGTCGGCAGCGTGCCGGTCGGTGGGGACGCGCCGGTCTCCGTCCAGTCCATGACCACGACGCTCACGTCCGACGTCAACTCCACGTTGCAGCAGATCGCGCAGCTGACCGCGGCCGGCTGCCAGATCGTGCGGGTGGCTGTCCCCAGCCAGGACGATGCCGACGCGCTGGCCGCCATCGCGAAGAAGTCGCCGATCCCGGTGATCGCGGACATCCACTTCCAGCCGAAGTACGTTTTCGCCGCGATCGATGCGGGTTGCGCGGCGGTCCGGGTCAACCCCGGCAACATCAAGACATTCGACGACAAGGTCGGGGAGATCGCTCGCGCCGCTTCCGCCGCGGCCACGCCTATCCGGATCGGCGTGAACGCGGGCTCGTTGGACAAGCGTCTGCTGGCCAAGTACGGCCGGGCGACCCCGGAGGCGCTGGTGGAGTCGGCGCTGTGGGAGTGCTCCCTGTTCGAGGAGCACGGTTTCACCGATATCAAGATTTCCGTCAAGCACCATGATCCAGTTGTGATGATCCAGGCGTACCGGTTGCTTGCGCAACGTTGTGACTACCCGTTGCATCTGGGGGTCACCGAGGCTGGGCCGGCCTTCCAGGGCACCATCAAGTCGGCGGTGGCCTTTGGCGCGTTGCTCGCGGAGGGCATCGGTGACACGCTGCGGGTGTCGCTGTCCGCGCCTCCCGTTGAGGAGGTCAAGGTCGGCATCGGGATCCTTGCGTCCCTGGGGCTGCGTCAGCGCAGCTTGGAGATTGTTTCGTGCCCGTCCTGCGGCCGGGCGCAGGTCGACGTCTACAAACTGGCGGAAGAGGTCACCGCCGGACTGGAGGGAATGACGGTGCCGCTTCGGGTCGCCGTCATGGGCTGCGTGGTGAACGGACCGGGTGAGGCCCGTGAGGCTGATCTCGGCGTGGCCTCGGGTAACGGCAAGGGTCAGATTTTTGTCCGGGGCAAGGTTGTCAAGACCGTTGCTGAGGCGCAGATCGTCGAGACTCTGATCGAGGAAGCCATGCGGCTGGCCGAGCAGATGGAGGCTGATGGGGCGGCATCCGGCGAGCCTTCGGTGTCGGTCGGGTAGTTCCCGGCGATTGTGATCATGGGCCTTCCGCTGCGCTCCGCTCCCACCCGTCTACTCGACGATCACGACCTGCCCGCGGTACGGGAGGTGCTCGCGCGTAACCCGGTCGCGGACGTCTTCGTCGCCTCCCGGGTGGAGACATGCGGGCTCGCCCCCTGGCGGTTGGGCGCGCAGATGTGGGGCCATGTGGTGGACGGCCGCTTGACCGCGGTGTGTTACTCAGGCGCGAACCTCTGGCCTGTCGCGGCGGGTCCGGCTTCGGCGAAGGCGTTTGCCGACCGGGCTCGCCGTCAGGGCCGTCGATGTTCCTCGATCGTCGGCGTGGCGGATGCGGTCCAGCTCATGTGGCGGTACCTGGAACCGGCCTGGGGACCAGCCCGTGAGGTCCGGGCGGACCAGCCACTGTTGGTGATCTCCGAATCCCCCGCGGTGGCTCCTGACCCCGCCGTGCGCCCTGTCCGTCCTGACGAGCTGGATCTCCTGCTGCCGGCGTGCGTGGCGATGTTCACCGAGGAGATCGGAGTGTCTCCGGTACTTGTCGACGGCGGGGCGCTCTACCGGGCCAGGGTCGCCGAGTTTGTCAGCCGGCGCCGTTCCTTTGCCCGCATCGAAGACGGACGGGTCGTGTTCAAGGCCGAGATCGGCGCGGTGGCTGGAGACGTCTGCCAGATTCAGGGCGTGTGGGTGGCTCCTGAGCTACGGGGCAGAGGGCTCGGGGCAGCAGGCACCGCGAGCGTGGTGGCGATCGCTCAGGCTACCCTCGCGCCCGTGGTCAGCCTCTATGTCAACGAGTTCAATCACGCTGCGCGCCGAGCTTATGAACGGATCGGTTTCCACCGGGTCGGGACCTTCGCGTCGATCCTGTTCTGAGCTGTCATCGGCGCCTTTTGACCTGCTCCTGGGTCTGGCGTGGTGGCCCTTCCTCTGGCATGCTCAGTTTTCCGACTAGTTCGATCGGTTTGCATGGCGTCGTGAGGCGCCCTTGCCGTGAGACAGCACATATGGGGGAAGACTGATGTCATCGAGGAGGCTGTGGCGTCGAATCACGCCACTGCTCGCGGCCGGCGCGCTGGCGTTGGCGGCAACGGCCTGCTCGAGTGGGGGGAACGACGCCAGCGTGGCGACAGCGAGCTCGGCTGCCGCTCCGACGGGAACGCTGCGGCTCGGTTACTTTCCGAACCTCACTCACGCAGCCGCTATCTACGGTCTTGATCAGGGAATCTTCGCCGCCAAGCTCGGCGCGGGAGTGAAGATTGAGACCTCGACGTTCAATTCGGGCACCCAGGAGGCCGAGGCGATCCTCTCCGGTGCGCTTGACGCTGGATACATCGGGCCCAATCCCGCGGTCAACACCTTCGTCAAATCCAAGGGCGCGGCGCTGCGCATCATCTCGGGTGCGACCTCCGGCGGGGCTGGCCTGGTGGTGAAGAGCGGCATCACCTCGGTCGACCAGCTGCGCGGTAAGGTCATCGCCAGCCCTGGTCTGGCCAACACCCAGGATGTGGCGCTGCGGTACTACCTCAAGCAGCACGGCCTGGCCACCGACAAGAACGGCGGCGGCGACGTCCAGATCCGCCCGCAGGATAACGCGGTGACGGTGGATGCCTTCAAGTCAGGCGCCATAGACGGGGCCTGGGTACCCGAGCCCGCCTTGTCCAGGATGGTCGCCGATGGCGGCAAACTGCTGGTGGACGAGGCCTCGCAGTGGCCTGACGGCAAGTTCGTCACCACCTTGCTGGTTGTGCGCACCGATTACGCGCAGAGCCACCCCGAGATCGTCAGGCGCTTGGTGGCGGCGAACGTCGCCTCGATCGACGCGCTGGGCGCGGACCCGGCCAAGGGCCAGCAGGTCACCAATCAAGGGCTGGCGAAACTTTCCGGCAAGCCGTTGGCGGATACCGTGATCGCGCCGGCATGGCAGCGGCTGACATTCACGCCCGACCCGGTCGCGTCATCGCTTGTCACTTCGGCCGATCATGCACAGGAGCTGGGCCTGACGACCAAGGCCAACCTGGACGGAATTTTCGATCTGACTACTCTGAATGCCCTGTTGAAAACGCAGGGCAAGGATTCGGTGGCGTCGAAGTAGAAGTAGATCCGGTTGGGTAACAGGGGGAGAAGATTCCGTGACCGCTGTCATTGACGCAAGCGCGGTACGGATCGACGGTGTGAGCCGGGCTTTCGGGTCCGGCCCACACCGCGTCCAGGCGCTTGACAATGTTTCCTTCAACGTCCGCCCGGGGGAGTTTGTCTGCCTGCTGGGCGCTTCCGGCTGCGGTAAGTCGACCCTGCTGGGCATTCTCGCCGGTATTGACCGACCCAGTTCCGGCGGCGTCGACGTCGGCGGGCGCAAGGTCGGTCTGATGTTCCAGGATTCGGCCTTGCTGCCCTGGCTCACCGCGGGGGGAAACATCGCCCTCCCGATGAAGATCCGGGGCGTTCCCCGGGCTGATCGCGCCAGCCGGGTCGAGGAGCTGCTGGCCATGGTTCGCCTTGCGGGTCTCGCGGACAAGCGTCCGCACGAACTTTCCGGCGGGATGCGCCAGCGGGTCAGCCTGGCCAGGGCGTTCGCCCAGGATGCCGACGTCTTGTGCATGGACGAGCCCTTCGGCGCGCTCGACGCGATGACGCGGGACCTGTTGCATGACGAGCTGGAGCGGATCTGGCGCGAGACCGGAGTCACCGTCCTGTTCGTCACCCATGACGTGCGGGAGGCAGTGCGGCTGGGGGACCGCATCGTGCTGCTGTCGAGCCGGCCGGGGCGGGTGGCCGAGATCTTCGACGTCGGGATCGACCGCCCCCGCCGTATTGACGCGCCGGAGGTCGCGGCGCTGGCCGTGACGATCACTGCTCGGCTGCGGGCGGAGGTGAGTCGCCATGGCCGCTGAGACGACCATCGAATCCGATGTGTTCCGTGTCTCCCGGAACGCATCCACCGACGTGGCCCTCGCTGGTCTGGACGCCCTTGACACCGGCCAGGCGCCCAGGCGCCCGCTCGCCTTGCGGATATGGTCGGCGACCTGGCCGAAGCTGGGAGCCGTCGCGATTTTCCTGTTGTTGTGGCAGGCCCTGGTCTGGAGCGGCTGGAAACCGTCCTACGTACTGCCCGGCCCGGATGAGGCGTTGCCGGAGCTCGGGCGCCGGGTCACAAGCGCCGACTTCTGGTCGGCATTCGCCCGCACCATGCAGCGTGCCTTCGTCGGGTATGCGTTGGCGGTCCTGATCGGCGCGGCGGTGGGGCTGGCCGTGTCCCGGTTCACGCTGCTGCGGAGCGCGGTCGGCTCGTTCATCACCGCGTTGCAGACCATGCCCTCGATCGTCTGGTTCCCGCTGGCGATCCTGCTGTTCAGGCTCACTGAATCAGCGATCCTCTTTGTTGTCGTGCTCGGTGCGGCACCGTCGGTCGCCAACGGTGTCATCAGTGGTATCGACTATGTTCCGCCGCTGCTGACCAGAGCCGGTCACACCATGGGCGCACGTGGCCTGAAGCTCTACCGGTTCGTGGTGGCACCGGCGGCGCTGCCGTCGGTGGTGGCTGGGCTGAAACAGGGCTGGGCGTTCGCCTGGCGGAGCCTGATGGCTGGTGAGCTGCTGGTCATCGTGCCCGGCCACCCGTCCATCGGCTCGGATCTGGAGAACAGCCGTCAGTTCCTGGAGGCGACCGGTGTGATCGCATCCATGCTGACAATCTTCATTATCGGAGTTCTGGTGGACGCCGCGTTCAACGCCGTGGACCGTCGGATGCGCGCCCGCCGGGGGCTCCTGCCCGAACAGTCACGCTGAGGCAGGGCAGGACCCGTCTCGGCAGCAGGGAGGAGGGGTGGCCCCGAGGGGCCCAGCTATGTGGAGCGCGCTAGGACTATGGCCGGCAAGATGGAGACATGCAGATCTCCGCACGAGCTGACTATGCCCTGCGCGCGTTGCTGACACTGGCAGCTTCCGACGGGGAGCTCGTGAAGGGCGAGAGCCTGGCGACCGCGCAGGACCTGCCGCTGCGGTTCCTGGAGAACATCCTCACCGATCTCCGCCGGAGCGGCTTGGTGGCGAGCAGGCGTGGCGCTGACGGTGGTTACCAGCTCTGTCGGCCAGCGGGTGAGATCACCATCGCGATGGTGATCCGAGCGACCGACGGCCCGCTGGCGAGCGTACGGGGCCGCCGGCCGGAGGACGCGGCGTACGAGGGCGCGGCCAAGCACCTCCAGGATGTGTGGATCGCGGTACGGGTCAGCCTGCGGCGGGTGCTGGAGGAGGTCACACTGGCCGATGTCGCCGGCGGGAACCTGCCGTCCATCGTCTGCGAACTCAGCCAGGACCAGGACGCCTGGGTCGCCCGGTGACCAACGGCGCTCGTCCGGTTTCATCGGTTCCGCTGGTTCCGCTGGTTCCGCTGGTTCCGCCGCCAGCGCCGGTGCCGGCTGTCGAGGCGGTGGTCTTCGACTGGGGCGGCACCCTGACCCCTTTTCACGACGCGGACCTGCTGGACCTGTGGCGGCTGGTCGCGCACGACCTCGCCCCGGGCCGCGTGCGGGAACTGACCCGGGCGCTGGCGGGCTCCGAACAGCAGTGGTGGGCAACAGCTGGCGGGTCGGGCCGCAGCGGGACGGTCACCGAGCTGCTCGCCGTGGCGTCGACGGCGGTCGGGCTTGACGTGGCCAGCGCCGTGCATCGGGTGGTTGGCCGGCATGACCTGTGCGCCTGGACGCCGCACACGGTGTGCGACCCGGACGCGCTGCTGCTGTTGCACCTTGTGCGTACCCGCGGGCTGCGGATCGGTTTGTTGACCAACACGCACTGGCCCCGCGCGTGGCACTCACGATGGCTTGCCCGGGACGGTCTGCTGGACCTGATCGACGCCCGGGTCTACACCAACGATCTGCCTTTCGCCAAGCCGCACCCGGATGCGTTCCGCGCCGTGCTCGCCTCGCTCGGCGTGCGCGACCCTCGGACGGCGGTGTTTGTCGGCGACCGTCCAGCGAGTGACATAGCCGGGGCCCGCGCGGTCGGGATGCGGACCGTGCTGCTGTCCGACGGCGCGGCTCCTCGGCCGGGGGAGCGAGGATCGCGCGGTGCGGCCGGGGCCGACGCGGTGATCGGGCGGCTCGGGCGGTTACTCGGTGTCCTGGACGGTTGGGCGGCCGGGCTCCACCGGCCGTTCTCACGCGCCGGGTAGCGCCCGGCTGGCCTGGGCCACCGGCTGGCCGGCCGCGACACGAGCCTGCTGGCCGCGCACGGCCATCCCCGTCAGCGCATCGGTCACCAGCGCGCGCATCTCACCGGTCAGCTCGCCGATCGCGTCGTATGCCGCGGCCGACGAGCGGTCCTCGATGCCGGCCAGCAGCAGTAGCACTCCGGCCAGGTCACCGGATAGCGCAGGCAGCTGGTAGGCGGCCTGGGCCGGTGGCGCGGTGCCGCCCCGGTCGAGGATCTCGGCCACCAGCCGGTCGCGCAGCTCTCGATGGGCGGCGAACGCGTTCTCGGCGAGGACGCGGGTCGATTCCGCGGCTGACCGTAGTGGAGCCAGCTCACCGCCGGCCGCGGCGGCGGCATACACGGCGGCGTGCTCAACGGCAAGCAGGTTCGACAGCGTCTGTACCGTGTCAGGGGCGGGTGGGCGCTGCCGCGGGGCCGGCATCAGGCTCAGCCGACCAGCGGGGCGAGCAGCTCGCCATGGGCGGTCTCGGCCGCGCGGATGCTGGCCAGCAGCGGTGCCAGACTCGCCGACGCGGCCAGGCACTGCGCACGCAGGGAAGCCGCGGCGCCACGCTCCAGCTTCAGCAGCGCCGCCATGGTTGCCGGCGCGGACGTGGCCACGTCAGGCGTGCTCGCAACGGTGACAGCCGGTGACGGCCCATCGGGTGCGGCCGTCGTGGCCGCCAGCAGGCGGCTGACATGCTCGGCGTGGTGAGCCCGTACCACACGCAGCGTGGCCGCGACTGACGGATACGCAAGAATAGCTCGATCGTACGCGACGAGCAGCCCCTGTTCCGACTCGACCGCGGACCGGCGCAGCGCGTCGTCCGCGGTGGTCGTCACCGGGGTGGTGGCGGGCTCCCGAGGCGATCGTGTCCAGCTGCATCCGGCCAGGGCTGCGGCCGCCGTCATGGGCAGCACGCCGAGCAGGGCGCGCCTAGAGCATCCATGGCCGGGAATCATCGGGCTCACGGACCAGCAGCTTGACACAGAGCTCCGGATGCCCCGGATGAGGCTCGGGCCGTGACCGACGTAGGCTGAGGATCTCGAGAGGATGTCATGCCGACGCGTGGCGAAGGAGAGGAGCGGGTCGACGTGGGCGACGCCGTGGCCGCAACCAATGCCGGTGGCGGGCGGGGCCGGTCGCGCGGCGCGGACGCCGCGGACCGGGGCCGGGCCAGCAGGGCTGGCCGGGCCGAGCTGCTCCAGCTGCTTGCGCCAGAGCTGGCGACCCACGGGTTTGACCTGGAGGACGTCGTCATCACCCGGGCGGGCTCCCGCAGCGTGCTGCGGGTGGTGGTGGATCGTGACGAGGGTATCGATCTGGACGCGGTCGCCGTGGCCAGCCGGCTTGTCTCCGCTGCCCTCGACGCGGTCGATGGCGACGGACCCGTGTCTGGTCCGTATGTGCTCGAGGTGAGCTCGCCAGGGGTGGACCGCCCGCTGATCGCGGCCCGGCACTGGCGCCGGGCCCGGGGACGGCTGGTTTCGGTGCGCACCCGGGACGGCAGGCAGCTGCTCGGCCGAGTACGCACCAGCGGGCCCGAATCGGTTGATCTCACGATGGATGACCACAATGGGCCAGCCGGCGCGGTGACGCGAATATCCTTCGCGGATGTCGTCCGGGCCGAGGTACAGGTGGAGTTCCGTACGACCGGCGAGGATCCTGCGACCGGGGTGGACGCGGAGGGGGAGGGGGAACGATGAAACTCGATGTAGCGGCACTGCGCGGGATCGAACGGGAGAAGGACATCTCCTTCGACACGCTGGTGGAGGCGATCGAGACCGCGTTGCTGACGGCCTACCGGCACACCGGCGGCGCGGCGCAGGACGCCCGTGTGGTCGTCGACCGGACGTCGGGGTATGTCGCGGTCTACGCCCGGGAGACCTCCGTGGACGGGATGACCCGTGAATGGGAGGACACACCCGACGATTTTGGCCGGATCGCGACGATGACGGCCAAGCAGGTAATCATGCAACGGCTGCGCGAGGCGCAGCAGGAAATCACCTACGGGCAATATGCCGACCGCGAGCATGACGTCGTCTCCGGGGTCGTGCAACATCACGAACAGCGGGCCGGTTCCAAGGTCGTCCTGGTGGACCTCGGCACTGTCGAGGGTGTGCTCCCGCCGGCCGAACAGGTCCCCGGCGAGCGGTTCGAACACGGTGACCGCGTCAAGTGCTATGTCGTCAGTGTCGTCCGCGGGGCGCACGGTCTCACCGTGACACTGTCGCGAACCCATCCGGAACTGGTCAAAGGCCTGTTCCGGCTGGAGGTCCCGGAGGTGGCGGACGGCACGGTGGAGATCGCCGCGATCGCGCGGGAAGCGGGGCACCGCAGTAAGATCGCCGTTCGGTCGACCGTCGCTGGAGTGAACCCGAAGGGCGCCTGTATCGGTCCGATGGGCAGCCGGGTGCGCGCCGTCATGGCCGAACTGTGCGGCGAGAAGATCGATATCGTCGACTGGTCCGCCGAACCGGCTGTCTTCGTGGGTAACGCGCTGTCGCCGGCGCGGGTCGCTCGCGTCGACGTCACCGACGAGGCGGCTCGCTCGGCCCGGGTGGTCGTGCCGGATTACCAGCTTTCCCTCGCCATCGGCCGGGAAGGGCAGAATGCCCGGCTGGCCGCCCGGCTGACCGGTTGGCGCATTGACATCCATTCGGATACGGAAGGCAGCGGTGGCCCGGCGTCGAAAGAAGGTCCTGAATCGGTGCCCCGGCGGGTCACGACGCCGCCCGCGGCCCGGAGGTCGCCAGCTGCTGGCAACCACTCCGCGGGCGCAACGGGATAGACTGATGGCGGCGCGCCGTGCGGAGCCGCTTCGCACCTGCGTAGGGTGCCGTACCCGGGCGGTGCGGAGCGACTTGGTGCGTATGGTGGTAGTTGGTGGTGAGCTCGTACCCGATGTTCACCGTCGAATGCCAGGGCGGGGGGCACACCTGCATCCCGACCTGGCCTGCCTCGATCTCGCGGAGCGCCGCAGGGCGTTCCCGCGAGCGCTGCGCGTTCCAGGGCCACTTGGGCTTGGGCGTGTCAGGGGCCACCTGGTCAAGCAGTTCACGGAAGATTGGACGACATCACCTGATGTCGACATGGAAGCAGGTCGAGACAGCGATGACCGCGCGATGAGCACGCAGCCATGATCACGACCAGCAGGTAACGAGGGTCACGCGGGCGGACCGCGGGCCGAAAGAAGGAGCACCGTGGTAGGAAAGGCCCGCGTACACGAGCTCGCCAAGGAGCTTGGAGTCGACAGCAAGACCGTGCTCGCCAAACTAAAGGATCTTGGTGAGTTCGTGAAGTCGGCTTCGTCCAC
>NZ_CAKJTR010000073.1:0-12241 GCF_917627355.1 Protofrankia sp. Cj3
CCCCCGCGCCCGGCGGGGCTAGAAGGCGTCGGCGGGGCGGTACACCCCCCAGACCGCCCGCAGGGCGTGGCAGGCCTCTCCGACGGTGGCGCGAGCGCGCAGGGCCTCCTTGAGCGGGTAAAGGACGTTCTCCGTTCCCTGCGCGGCGGCTTTCAGCGCGTCCAGACAGCGCGTCACCTCAGCGTTGTCGCGGTCGGCACGCAGTCTGGCCAGCCGGGCGGACTGGTCTGCCTCGATCGCCGGATCCACCCGCAGCGGCTCGTAGTGTTCTTCCTGCTCGGCGCGGAACCGGTTGACGCCGACCACGGTGCGGGAGCCGTCCTCGATGCCCTTCATGACCGCGTACGCGGAGTTCTCGATCTCGCTCTTCTGGTAGCCCTGCTCGATCGCGGCGACCGCTCCCCCGCGCTTTTCGACCTGCTCCATCAGTTCACGGGCGGCGTTCTCGACCTCGTCGGTCAGCGCCTCGACCGCGTAGGAGCCGGCGAACGGGTCGACCGTAGCGGTGATGTCCGTCTCATAGGCGAGAACCTGCTGGGTGCGCAGCGCCAGCGTCGCGGCCTTGACCGTGGGCAGGGCGATGGCCTCGTCGTAGGAGTTCGTGTGCAGGCTCTGGGTACCGCCCAGTACGGCCGCGAGGCCCTGCACCGCGACCCGGACGAGGTTGACCTCGGGCTGCTGCGCGGTGAGCTGGACGCCAGCGGTCTGGGTGTGGAACCGCAACATCATCGACTTGGGGCTGGTCGCGCCGAAGGTGTTCTTCATCACGTCCGCCCAGATGCGCCGGGCGGCGCGGAACTTCGCCACCTCTTCCAGCAGGGTCGTGCGGGAGACGAAGAAGAACGACAGCCGCGGGGCGAACTCGTCGACCGCAAGCCCGGCCTCGATCGCCGCCCGGACGTAGGCGATGCCGTCGGCGAGGGTGAACGCGATCTCCTGCGCGGGGGTCGCCCCGGCCTCGGCCATGTGGTAACCGGAAATCGAGATCGTGTTCCATTTGGGAATCTCGTTGCGGCAGTAGGCAAAGGTATCCGACACCAGCCGCAACGACGGTGCCGGCGGATAGATGTAGGTGCCGCGCGCTATGTATTCCTTGAGGACGTCATTCTGGATTGTCCCGGTAATCTTCGAACCGGGGACGCCCTGCTCCTCGGCGACGAGCTGGTACAGCAGCAGCAGTACCGACGCGGGCGCGTTGATCGTCATGGACGTGGAGACCTTGTCCAGCGGGATACCGGCGAAGAGCACCCGCATGTCCTCGATCGAGTCGATCGCCACACCGACCTTCCCGACCTCGCCATGCGCGATCGGCTCGTCGGAGTCGAAGCCCATCTGGGTGGGCAGATCGAAGGCGACGGAAAGCCCGCCGGTGCCGGCGGCGACAAGCGAGTGGTAGCGCTCGTTGGATTCCCTGGCGGTGCCGAAGCCCGCATACTGCCGCATCGTCCACGGCTTGCCGGTATACATGGTCGGGTAGACGCCCCGCGTGAACGGGTACTCACCGGGGGCGCCGAGACGCGCCGGTAGATCCCCAGAAAAATCAGACGCGCCGTATACCGGCTTGATCGGTTGACCGGACTCCGACAGACGCTCGCTCATGGCCAGATGGTATGGAAAGCCGGCCCCCAGGCGCGCGCCCCACGGCCGCCACGCGCGCCGCTCCCACGGCACACCGATCAGCCCACCGAGCGGCACCTCACTCAGCACGGCAAATCATAGCGAACAGCGTTCATGGCAATGAATCGGACTATTAGTACCACATACACATGAAAGCGGACAAAAAAACATTTTTCAAAGTTCTTCATGACGATACGCAACGACTACAGTCGGCGTATGTGCCCCACCATCCCCGTGCCGAACACACGGCCGCCCGATGCCGCGGCCGCGGCCGCGCGCCTGGCGGAGATCACTGGAATCAAGCGTCATGACGTCGCCGTGGTTCTCGGCTCCGGGTGGCTGCCCGCGGCAGACGTGCTGGCCGCGGCCGGAACCGTGACCGGCGAGACAGCTGTCACCGAGCTCGGTGGCTTCCCGCCGCCACGGGCCCCCGGCCACAGTGGCCGGGTCCGTTCGGTCACCCTCGGCGGACGTCACCTGCTGCTTTTCCTGGGGCGGATCCACGCCTACGAGGGCCACGGCATGTCCGTAACCACCCATGGCGTCCGGACGGCCTGCGCGGCCGGCGTGAGCACGATCGTGCTCACAAACGCCTCGGGCGGGCTCCGGGAGGACTACAGCGTCGGCCAGCCCGTACTGATCGCCGACCACATCAACCTCACCGGACGCAGCCCCCTGGTTGGCCCCCGGTTCGTCGATCTCACCGACGCCTACGCTCCGCACTTGCGCGACCTGGCCCGTACCGTCGACCCCACGCTCACCGAAGGGGTGTATGCCGGGTTGCCCGGCCCGCATTTCGAGACCCCGGCCGAGATCCGGATGCTACGGACGCTCGGCGCGGACCTGGTCGGCATGTCGACCGTCCACGAAACGATCGCGGCACGGGCTGAGGGCGCCGATGTGCTGGCGCTGTCCCTGGTGACCAACCTCGCCGCGGGGATGACCGGCGGGCCGCTCAGCCATCTTGATGTGCTGGCCGCCGGCACCGCCGCCGCCGAGCGGGTGGGTTCCCTGCTCGCGGCGGTCATCACGAGGCTCTGAACGGCCCGGCGACCGTGCTCGGCCGGCTCGACGAGCTCGTCCGCCGGTTCGGCCTGTACGCCACCGCTGATATCGGCCAATGCGCACCATGCCGGTCAGACCTCGCCGGAATACCGATCAGACCGCACCGAACTGACGATCACCAGCGTCCCCGAGACCGGGGACGATGAAGGCGTCGTCGTTTAGCCGCTCATCGATGCTCGCGGTCACCACCCGCGCGTCGAGACCGCTCGCGTCCAGCGCGGCAAGGCCCTCGGGAGCCACCAGCGCGCAGACGAGAATCATGCCGGTGGCGCCGCGGTCGGCCAACAGCCGCAGGCAGTGCAGCGCTGACCCGCCAGTGGCGAGCATCGGGTCCAGCAACAGCACCGGGTATCCGGCCAGGTTCTCCGGCAGCGACTCCAGGTAGGCATGCGGCTGGAAGGTCTTCTCGTCCCGGGCGAGACCGATGAACCCCGTCTGCGCCTCGGGCAGCAGGCCGAGCGCGGCCTCCAGCATGCCCAGACCCGCCCGCAGCACTGGTATGACGATCGGCGCCGTGGCAAGCGTGCCACCGCTGGTGGAGGCGAGCGGGGTGGCAACCGTGTACCCGACGGTCATCAGCTCCCGGGCGGCCTCGTAGATCAACATCGTTGCGAGTTCCCGCAGCGCCGCCCGGAACACCGGCGGTTCGGTGCTCCTGTCACGCAACACCGTCAACCGCGCCGTCACCAGTGGATGTTCGACAACGTCGACCCGCACGATCCGTTCACCTCCCGCACAGTGCTATGGCCCCCGCTCGCATCCGCCCGCAATGATGGAACGCATGACCAGCATCCCCTCCGGAGCGAGCCGGCCAGCCGGATCCCGCGGATCCGGCGGATCCACGCCTGGTTCCCTGCTGCCGCATCAAGGCAAGCGGCGGCATCCGCACCGCTGACCAGGGACTCGCGCTCGTCGAGGCCGGCGCCACCAGGCTCGGCATGTCCGCCACCCGGGACGTTCTCGCCGCCGTCTCCGAATAGCCGCCGCCCGCGTGACCCAGCCCGTCAGGTGTCCAGCCCGGCTTTCAGGTGTCCTGGCCGAGTTTTTCAGGTGCCCTGGCCGCGTCTGCGGGTTGACATCGCCTTGTTGGCCACGCTGAGAAACTTCTCGTTCGCCGCGGTCAGCTCCGCCGACTCCGTGCTGGCCTGGGTCACCCAGGCGTCGTAGGTGTCGCCGGCCCGATAGCCTCGCAGCACGTCTGTCAGCCGCTGCATACTCTCGATGGCCTCGTCAAAGTGCCGCGCGACGGCCGAGGCCGGGCCGAACCTGACGCACAGCCGTCCATAGGCCGTGCGGGCCGCCTCGTTCGCCTCATTGCGGCACCGAAGATAGTCCCTTGCCTCATCGTCGTTATCCATAATTCCCCGGGACCACAGGCTGATACAATACGTGGTGGTCCGCTGGGATCTCGTCAACTGCTCAGCCGCGAAATCGAGTGTGTCACGGCATTCCTTTCCGATGGCGAGCCGATGCGACCGCCGCGACTCCAGCCGGCCCGCCAACGCCATGATTCCCGGAGCGCCTATGCCGGTGACGACAACGCTGACAATCGCAAGTACCGCTACGTCCGACA
Organism: Protofrankia sp. Cj3; assembly: GCF_917627355.1. Classification (NCBI taxonomy): domain Bacteria; kingdom Bacillati; phylum Actinomycetota; class Actinomycetes; order Frankiales; family Frankiaceae; genus Protofrankia; species Protofrankia sp. Cj3. The sequence goes on from NZ_CAKJTR010000073.1 coordinate 4,256, forward strand.
TGATCGGCTATGGTAGCGGAACGGACTGAGCCGCCAGCGGTACACGATCGAGCGGAAACCGGCCTGATCCGGGTCCGCGTCCGCGGGCCCAGCTGGTACCAGCGCCGGAGCAGCCTGTCCGCTACCTGTTCACGCAGGCAGCAAGATGATCGTTAACCAGGCCACACGCCTGCATCAGGGCATAGCCTGTCGTCGGGCCGACAAAGGTGATGCCACGGGCTTTCAGCGCCTTGGCCAGCGCTACCGACTCGGGCGTGGACGTGGGCAGATCGGCGATCACCACCGGTACCGCCGCGACCGCGGGACGAAATGACCAGACCAGTTCACCTAATGGCATGCCCAGCGCCAGGACCGCGTTGGCATTGGCAATCGTCGCGAGAATCTTCCGTCGGTTGCGGATGATTCCTGTGTCCCCCGCCAGCCGTTCGACATCGGCCGGGCCGAAAGCGGCGACAACCGCCGGGTCAAATCCCGCGAACGCCCTGCGGAAAGCCTCCCGCCTGCGCAGGACGGTCAGCCAGGAAAGGCCCGACTGGAATGCTTCGAGGCTGAGGCGCTCAAAGAGACCGACGGTGTCGTGGACCGGTTTCCCCCATTCCTCGTCATGGTAGGCGATGTACTCGGGCGTGGACAGCGCCCAGGGGCAGCGCGGACAGCCGTCCGGCCCGGCCGCGACACCGGTAAGCACACGGCCGCGGCGCCCAGCGGCTGTGGCAGCGGCTGTGGCCGGCACAGCACCGGCCGGCACAGCACCGGCATCAGCCGATCGGCTACCCACCGGAGCACAACCGCTCGAAGCCGGGCTTGATCACATTGTTGATGATGGCGAGACGCTGATCAAAGGGGATGAAGGCCGATTTCATCGCGTTGACCGTCAGCCATGACAGGTCCGGCCAGCCGTAGCCGAAGGTGTCGACCAGCCTGGCGAACTCGCTCGACAGCGTCACCCCGCTCATCAACCGGTTGTCGGTGTTGACCGTCACCCGGAAGTGGAGCCTGCGCAGCAGACCGATGGGGTGCTCGGCGATACTCGCGCACGCTCCCGTGTCGACATTGGACGTAGGGCACATCTCCAGCGGCACCCGGACGTCACGGACGTAGTTGGCAAGCCGTCCGAGGGTAATGTCGCCATCCGGCTTGACGGTGATATCATCCATGATCCGAACACCGTGACCGAGGCGGTCGGCGTTGCACCACTGCAGCGCCTCCCAGATCGAGGGCAGCCCGAACGCCTCACCGGCGTGGATCGTGTAGTGCCCGTTAGCCCGCTGCATGTACTGGAAGGCATCCAGATGGCGGGTGGGCGGGAAGCCGGCCTCCGCGCCGGCGATGTCGAAACCGACGACGCCCCGGTCCCGCCATCGGACCGCGGCTTCAGCGATCTCCAGCGATCGCGCCGCGTGGCGCATGGCGGTGACCAGCGCGCGGATCGTCAGCCCGGTCCCCTCCGAGCCGGCGCGCAGGCCGTCCAGGACCGCCTCGATCACCGCGTCGAGCGCAAGCCCACGCTCGACGTGCAGCTCCGGAGCAAACCGGATCTCAGCGTAGACGACGCCGTCGGCGGCGAGGTCTTCGGCGCACTCACGAGCCACCCGAGCGAGCGCGTCCGCGGTCTGCATGACCCCGACGGTATGGCTGAACGTCTCCAGATAGCGCACGAGTGATCCGCTGTGGGCGCCGCCACGAAACCAGGTCGCGAGCTTGTCCACCGCCAGGGTAGGCAGTGCGCCGTAACCGGCCGCGTCGGCGAGCTCGACGATGGTCGCGGGACGGAGCCCGCCGTCGAGATGGTCATGCAGCAGCACCTTGGGTGCCCGGCGGATGGCGTCCAAGGAGGGTGGCGGGGCGGGCACGTTCATCGCCCGACCGTACGGCAGGCGTGCGACGGCGGCCTGACCGCCACCGCGCGCCACCCGCTCCACCCACCCTGACCAGGCTCCCCGCTTCCCGCGCCACCCCCACGGATGGGCGCATGTCCTACCGGTGGACGCGGGCCCCGCCGTCCATCCGCGCAGGAACGGATCAACTAGCCCACAGCGCCGTCGGGCAGCCGGCCACCGTCTCGTTTCGCCCTGATGAGATCGATGACATGGAACGTCATGGCCACCGTCCGTTGCGCGGCGGTCCGCCGGGCCCGCCGGGCGGCAGGTCGGCGGGCCCGAACGCTTCCGGCAAAAGATCGTGAAGTGAACGCGGACCCCCGGCCAGAGCTATCTGGAGATCCGGGCCCCCATGTTCGTAGAGAAGTTGGCGACACCGCCCGCAGGGTGCGAGCGGGACACCCGCGGCATCCACACAGGCGACCGCGACAAGCCGTCCACCCCCCGAGGAACACAGCGCTCCGACAAGGCTGCATTCAGCGCAGAGAGTAAGCCCGAAGGAGGCGTTCTCCACGTTGCACCCAACGACCAGACGGCCGTCGTCGACCACGGCGGCGGCCCCGACGCGCAGGCGAGAGTACGGGGCGTACGCGCGGGCCGCGACCCGCATCGCCGCGCCCCGAAGGCGCTCCCAGTCGACAACGCCCGCCGCCGGCAGGGGTCCGCCGCCGCTCGGCTCGACCATGTGGACGCCTCTCCGTAGCCGCTCACAGCCGGTACCCGTTGCTCGTATGCCGCTGATCATAATCGGGATACTGACGCGGGCCCGGACGAACGGGCAGGCAACAGGCAGCCCGTCGGCTTGAGCGACGATCCTGGCCCGGTTAGGCAAGGATGTGACTCAGCGCAGGGCGGCTTCAACGCGCGCCGCACCCGTCCGGCGCGGTGGGGCGCGGTGCACCACGACGATTTCCCGCTGGCAGCCGGTGGAGGACTGAATGGAAAAGCGGTCCGCCGAGCTGGCCGCGCCCGGGACCGGGCACACCGTTGCGTCATCGACCGGCGCTCAGCGCACGCCCGCCACGCCGCGACGGGAATCACCGCCCACCGGGACCACCGACGGCGTGTCGCGCCCCGGACCGGCGGCTGTGCGGTCGTGGTTCCCTCGGGCCGCTGACGGCTCGGCGCGGCCGGGGCGGCCGGGGTGGCGGCAACGCATGGGAGGGCGGCTGCCAGTTGCCGCAAGCTATCTTCTGCTGGCCTTCGGGCTCACCGGCAGGGTCTGGTCCGAGCCCACCCGGAACATAATCGCGGGTAATCCGAACGACACCGGTCTGTACTGTTGGTGGCTCGCGCATACCGCGCACGCGGTCACCAGCCTGTCGAACCCGTTCATCACGCACCTGGCAAACGCGCCGGAGGGAATAAACGCGCTCTGGAACACATCCGTCCTGGCGCCCGGCCTGCTACTGACTCCGCTGACCATCGCCGCCGGCCCGGTGGCATCCTACAACGTGCTGATCGTGCTGGCCTTCTCGCTGTCAGCCCTGGGCGCCCAGCTATTCGCGCGCAAGCTCGGCGTGGGGGCGGTGGCAGCCTACGTGGGTGGCTACGTGTACGGTTTTTCCCCGGCGCTGGTGGCGGCCGGCACCGGCCATCTGAGCCTGGTTTTCGCACCGGCCATCCCGCTGCTGCTCTGCCTGATCACCGATGTCATCCAGCGGACGGGACGCCCGTTGCGAAAAGGCATCCTGCTGGGCACGGGCGCTGGCCTGCAACTGTTGACCGGCGAAGAGGTGTTGTTCATAACCGCGGTGACGGCTATACTCGGGCTCACCTTTCTGATGTTGAGCCGGCCAGGATTCCACCGCCACTCCGGTGACTCCGTGCGCATTTTTCTGATTGCTTTACCATCTTTTCTCGTACTGACTTCCATCCCTTTGGGAATTCAGTTCCTTGGTTCTCCGCGAAGCCACGGAAGCCCGTTTCTCACTAATTTCTACAAGAGCGATCTGACGGGTCTCTACGTTCCTTCGTCACGGCAGTTACTGGCATCGGCCACGCAGGTCAGACGGGCCGCGTCCTTTCAGGGCGGCGCACCGGAGTACATGAGCTACCTCGGCTGGCCCCTGCTTATCCTCTGTCTTTCCGCAACCGTCCTCGGCTTCCGTGACCTCAGACTACGCATAGCCGGGCTCACCGGCCTGGCCCTGGCGGTCCTGACGCTGGGCAGCACGCTGCTCGTCAATGGCGTCGAGACTGGCCTGCTATTACCGTGGAACCTGGTCGCCCGTATTCCGGTCTTCGACGCCGCGCTACCCGACAGGTTTGCTCTCGGCACCGCGCTGATGGCGGGGCTCATCCTCGCCATCGTGCTGGATCTCCTGCCTTCCCGGCTCGGCTCCGGCGGCCCGGCCACAGCGGTCGTAGTCACCGCGGTATGCGTCCTGCCGCTGGTCCCACGGCCATACTCCGTCGAACGGTCGCCTGATGTTCCCTCGTTCTTCACCACCAACGCGCTCAAGGTTCTCCCCGCGAATTCGACCGTGCTGCTGCTGCCGTACCCGAGCGGGGTCCAGACCGCACCGCTTTTCTGGCAGACCGCGGCCCGTTTCCACTTCTCGATGCCCGGCGGCTATTTCATCGGCCCGGGTGACGACGGGCAGGCCTACATGGGTGGGCGAAGGCCGACCGCGACGGCACAACTATTGACCGACATCGGGTGGGGCCGGTCCGCGGGAGCCCCGGCTCTGACCCCAGCAAAGATCACACAGGCATGGGATGACTTCATCCGCCTCGGGGTGCGTGCTGTCGTACTCGGCCCGGCCCAGCATGCGCCGGAACTTCGCGACACAGTGACGTTTCTGGTGGGACGGCAACCGCGGTTCACAGCTGGCGTGTACGTCTGGCTGTTGCCGTGACACCAGCACCCGGGGCTCGTGCCCGCGGCTCGCGAACCGACCAGGTCATGGGCCCGGAACCGCCAGCGCCGGTATGGCCTGACGGACATGTGACGGCGCAACGGCCTGCGCCCTCAACGGCCCCGGGCCGTTCGGCGGGAACCGGGCGTCAGCCCACACTCTGGTGTGTGATGAAGTGGACCAAGCGATGACCACACGGACTTTGCGGCCACACGCACGGAAACCGAGGGCCACCGGCGCCGCGCTTCACCGATACAGCGCGGTACCCGCAAAGTCTGGCTTGGTCCGCGACGATGGGAACGAGGAGGTGAAACGGACGGATGTCGCTCGACCGCGATACGACGCCCGAGGCTGGCCATGCCTCGCGTCCGCCCCACCTCATCGGTGGTCGCTACCGGCTCGGCGATGAGCTCGGCCGTGGCGGCTTCGGGGTGGTCTATGCGGCCACGGACGAGCTGCTGCGGCGCGAGGTCGCCGTCAAGGAGATCCGCCTTCCGCCGTCGATCTCCGCGGATGAGCGGGCGGTCCTGCGCACGAGGGTACTTCGCGAAGCGCGTTCGGCCGGCCGCCTGCACCATCCGGGCCTCGTCTCGGTCTTCGACGTGCTTGATGCCGACGACTGCCCGTGGATCGTGATGGAGCTGGTGGACGGCCCGTCGCTGGCGGACATCATCCGTGAGTCCGGGCCGTTGCCCCGGGAACGGGTCGCCCGGATCGGCATCAGCCTCGGCTACGCCCTTGAGGCCGCGCACCGCAGCGGAATCGTCCATCGCGATGTGAAGCCCGCCAACGTACTGATCAGCGCTGACGGGCGGGCCCGGCTGACCGACTTCGGCATCGCGCTGTCCGCCGGAGACCCGACGCTGACTCGGACCGGCGTTCTTCTCGGCTCGCCCTCCTACATAGCTCCGGAGCGGGCTCGCGGCGGAACGGGCGGACCCGGCAGCGACATCTGGGCGCTCGGCGCGACGCTTTTCACCGCTGTGGAGGGAGGGCCGCCGTACGAGTCCGACAGCGCCATCGCGACGCTGACCGCAATCGTCGACGGACGGCGCCAGCCGTTCCGGCTCGCCGGTGCCCTTGCGCCGATCATCGACGACCTCATGGCGGCGAAGCCATCCGCACGCCCGTCCCTGCCGCGGGCCAGGCAACGTCTGCGGCAGGTCGGTGAACGCGAGTCCGCAAGGCGTCCGGTCAGCCCCCAGGCCCTCCGCCAGGAGCAGGACCAGGACCAGGACCACGAGCAGGAACAGGACCACGAGCAGCACGAGATAGCGGCCACGGATACCGGCACGGCACCGGCCACGATCATGGCGATCCCGGTCCAGCCGGAAACGGCAACGGCCGGCGCGGCTGTGAACACGGCCGCCCCGGCCGCTCCCGGCCCGATACCGACGGTGGCTCCCCGATCGGATGGCAAGCGGCTCCGGCTGCTCATCGCCATCATCGCCGCGACGCTCATCGTGGGCGCGGCCCTCACTTCGGCCGCGCTGCTCGGCCTGGGCTCAGGCGCGGACCACCCGACCGGCAGCGCCAATCCGGCGGCGGTGCTCAGCGGCACGGCCAAGACCCCGCTGAGGACGCCCGTGACGTCGGCTCCGGCCGCCACGAACGCGGCGCCACCAACCGGTGGCGCGGTGGTCAGTGATCCGGGGCTGGTGCCGACGGCCCCGGCCCCGGTAACGCCGCCCGCGGGCTGGCAGTCCTACAGCGGACGCTCCGGCTGGTCGGTCGCCTACCCACCGGGCTGGGAGCAGCATCCAGCTGGTGGCACCGAACGAATCGACTTCATCAATCCGGATACCGGTGCCTACCTGCGGGTCGACACCGCGGCGCAGGCAAATCCATCCGCGTTGGCGGACTGGCAGGCACACGAAGGCGACCTGCGCGCGCGCCTGACGAACTACGAACGCGTGCGGATCACGCCGAGTGACGGCGGAGACGGCTCCATCCAGGCGGATTGGGAATTCCTCTACACCTCCGGCGGCAAAAGAGTTCATGTTCTCAATCGCGGAATTGTTCGTAACGGCCATGGCTACGCGCTGTACTGGTCCACGTCCGACGCCAGCTGGTCAGCCGATCTTCCGTTGATGTGGCGGCTTTTCTCGACGTTCCGGCCAGGCCCATGAGCGGTGACCAACGGACCGCGCTGGGCAAGGGTGGCCAGCGCATCCGGCGACGCGTCTGCGAGACTTAAGGGGATGTCCAGACCGACGCCGCCCGGAGACTCCTCGCGTCACAACACACCCCGATACGTCTCTCAACGTTACCGTCTGGATACTCCAATCGGTCGTGGTGGCGCTGGTGTCGTCTGGCGCGGCGAGGACGAACTTCTCCAGCGCCCAGTAGCGATCAAGGAGATCCTCGTTCCACTTGCCGGAACCCAGGTCGAGCGCGACGCGATCCGAACGCGGGTGCTGCGCGAAGCCCGCGCGCTGGCCCGCCTGCACAGCCCGGCGATTGTCGCCGTCTACGACGTGGCTGAGGAAGCCGAACGCCACTGGATCGTCATGGAGCTGGTCAACGCGGACAGCCTGGGAGAGGTCATCCGCGCGAACGGCCCACTCCCACCAGCGCGGGTCGCGGCAATTGGCCTCACTCTCGTTGACGCGCTCGCCGCCGCGCACTCCGCGGGTGTGCTGCACCGCGACATCAAGCCCGGCAACGTACTGCTGGGCCGGGACGGCCATGTCCGGCTTACCGACTTCGGAATTGCGGCCACTGATGGCGACTCTACGCTCACGGGAACAGGCGCGCTCGTCGGCTCGCCCGCCTACATCGCCCCCGAGCGGGTCCGCGGCTCCTCCGGTACTCCCTCGAGCGACCTGTGGGGGCTCGGCGCCACGCTGTACGCGGCGGTGGAGGGGCAGCCTCCGTTCGAAGGACCGGAAACGTACGCGGTTCTCACCGCCGTGGTGGAGGGACGCAGGCGTCCGTTCCGGCTCGCCGGCCCACTGCGTGGCCTGCTCACCGATCTGCTCGACCGGCCCGCGCCGGAGCGTCCAGAGGCGGCCGAGATACGCCAGCGGCTGGCGCCGATCGCCCAGGGCACCGCGGCGGTACCCGCCTCCGTCATCAGCGGTCGGCCGAAACCAGACGTCAACAGGCCGGACGAAGGTGACGCGGCGCCGGTCGAGTCCAGTTCGGCCGGTCTCGAGGATGTCGGCGGCGATCTGCTGCCCATCGGGGATGCGGATGCCGACGCCGTCGCCCTGAGCCCGACCACAGCCAGCGGGACCACAGCC
>NZ_CAKJTR010000073.1:12686-23693 GCF_917627355.1 Protofrankia sp. Cj3
CGCGACGACGGCGAGCGGGAACACCGCCAGCGCGCCCGCTGCCGCCAGCGAGGGCGATGAGCTGACAGCCGTCGGCTCCATGGCCGACGAAATCGAGATCGCCGAGGTTTCGATCGGCTCCGCGCTGTATGAGAAGCCCATGACCGCGCTTGCGGTGGGGCTGCGCAAGGACCCCGCGGCGGCCGGGGCATCGGGGGTCACGGGCACCACCGCGCTGACGGCTCATCGGGGTGGCTCTCGCTCGCCCGGCTCCGCCGGATACAGCACCGGCAGACATTCTGATCAAGACGACGGTCTGCTACCAGTCTCCGGCGACATCGCGATCGGCCCAGCCCGCACACCCTTCAGCTTTGCTCATCACGGTGATGGGCCGGCGTCAGCCACCGGCCGAGACGGTGAGCCGCCGCTCCGGCGGGCTGTGATCATCGCGGTGGCCGCCGCGTCGGTGGCGACTGGGGCGGCAATAGCGCTCAGCGGGATCCTCACCCCCGGGTCCGACACCACCCAGCCGCAGAACCCCGGCGGGAACGGTATCCCCGCGGCGACCAGCACGGCGGACGAGCAGAACAACCTCAATCCTCGGGTGCTCCCGACCGGCCTCGCCCCCTCGTTCAGGCTTCCGGCCAGCCGCAGGGCATCACCGAGCGCGTCAACCACCCCACCCGCGGCGACGCCCATCGAGACCGACCCGGCGGCCCACAGCCCGACGCCGACCAGCGTCGCCGCGAGCCCCACGGCGCCGGCCATCTCGCCCACCTCGACGCTGCCCGCGTCGTCCCCGCCCAGCACATCGACACCGACAGCGACAGCGCAGCCGGCTTCGTGACGCCTCAAAGCCCACGGGACCGCCGGGGATCTCTCTGATCAACAACGGATGGCCGCCAGCCTCGAAACATAATGAAAGCGATCACTTTCTGTGACATACTTCACCTAAGTGTCACCGAAGCTAGCATGCCCCTCCATGGGCTCAGCACTAACATCGGGTCCACACAAACCATCGTCCGCATGATGTCTCAAGGTGCTTAGTGCCCCCCGAACCCACCACTCGGCTTCGCTCCAGCTGCCGGCGCGGGCCCTTCGGGCCAGCTAGGTTACCAAGAGTCATCGGACGGGACCATCAGGACCAGCCTGTCGGCAGGCAGGTCCGGAGGAGCTTTCAGTGCCGAAGGCACCAGCGGGAACGCTCTACCGCGGCCGTGAAGGGATGTGGTCCTGGGTTGCGCACAGGATCACCGGCGTACTGATCTTTTTCTTTCTGTTCGCCCACGTCCTGGACACCGCGCTCGTGCGGGTGTCACCGTCGTCCTATGACAGTGTGATCGCGACCTACAAGAACCCGATCGTGAACCTGATGGAGGTAGGGCTTGTAGCCGCGGTCGTCTTCCACGCACTCAACGGGATCCGGATCACGTTGATCGACTTCTGGAAATCCGGTCCCCGTTTCCAGCGCCAGATGCTCTACACCGAGATCGTGGTGTGGCTGGTCCTCGTCGTCCCCGGTGCTTTCTTCATGCTCAAGCACATGTTCGAGACCCTGTTCGGGAGCGCGTCCTGATGGCGACGACAATCAACGGCGCTGCCGCCCCGGCCATCGAGACACCGCGCAGCCCGCGGCGGCGGCCGGGCGGCCCGAAGGCGCGAACGAACTTCGAGCTGTACGCGTGGCTGTTCATGCGAATCTCCGGGGTCCTGCTGCTCTTTCTCGTGCTCGGTCACCTGTTCATCATGAACATCCTTGATGGCGGGGTGCAACGGATCGGCTTCGGTTTCGTCGCGGGCCGTTGGGCCTCGCCGTTCTGGCGGACCTGGGATCTGCTCATGCTCGTACTCGCCGAACTGCACGGAACCAATGGCCTACGGACAGTGATCAACGACTACGCCGAGCGAGCACAGGCCCGGTTCTGGCTGAAGATGCTGCTGTATGTGTCGGCAGGCCTGGTCATCACGCTGGGATCGCTGGTCATCTTCACGTTCGACCCGAACATCTCCTGATGGCGCCTGGGAAGGCGGAGGTCCAAGCGGTGCAGGTTCACAAGTACGACACGGTCATCGTGGGTGCCGGCGGCGCGGGGATGCGCGCGGCACTCGAAGCCGGCAAGCGTTGTCGCACCGCCGTGCTGACCAAGCTGTATCCCACCCGCTCCCACACCGGCGCGGCTCAGGGCGGCATGTGCGCGGCCCTGGCCAACGTCGAGGAGGACAACTGGGAGTGGCACACCTTCGACACGATCAAGGGCGGCGACTACCTGGTCGACCAGGACGCGGCCGAGATCATGTGCAAGGAGGCCATCGACGCGGTCCTCGACCTGGAGAAAATGGGCCTGCCGTTCAACCGCACGCCGGAAGGCCGGATCGACCAACGGCGCTTCGGTGGCCACACGCGTGACCACGGCAAGGCGCCTGTCCGGCGGTCGTGCTATGCGGCCGACCGCACCGGCCATATGATTTTGCAAACGCTTTACCAGCAGTGCGTCAAGCACAAGATCGAATTCTTTAATGAATTCTACGTGCTGGACCTGCTGCTCACCGAAGGCGTCACGGCCGGGGTCGTCGCCTATGAGCTGGCCACCGGTGAGGTGCATGTCTTCCAGGCGAAGTCGGTGGTGTTCGCCAGCGGCGGGTTCGGCAAGGTTTTCAAGGTCACCTCGAACGCGCACACGTTGACAGGCGACGGGATGGGCATCATCTTCCGGCGCGGGCTGCCGCTGGAGGACATGGAGTTCTACCAGTTCCACCCGACTGGCATCTGGAAGATGGGCATCCTCCTCACGGAGGGTGCCCGTGGCGAGGGCGGTATCCTCCGCAACAAGGACGGCGAACGCTTCATGGAGCGTTACGCGCCGACCATCAAGGACCTCGCCCCCCGGGACATGGTGGCCAGGGCCATCTACACCGAGATCCGCGCTGGCCGTGGCTGTGGCGCGAATGGTGATCATGTCTATCTCGACCTGACCCACCTGCCGCCCGAGCAGCTCGACGCCAAGCTCCCTGACATCACCGAGTTTGCCCGCACCTACCTGGGCATCGAGCCTTACACCGACCCGATCCCGATCCAGCCGACCGCCCACTACGCCATGGGCGGCGTCCCGACGAACATCGACGCCGAGGTTCTGCGGAACAACACCGACATCGTCAAGGGCTTGTATGCGGCCGGGGAGGTCGCATGCGTGTCCGTGCACGGCGCGAACCGGCTCGGAACGAACTCGCTGCTGGATATCAATGTCTTCGGCCGCCGAGCGGGCATTGCCGCCGCCGAACACGCGATCGCGACGCATCGTCACACCGAGTTGCCCGAGAACCCGGCAGCCTTTGTCGAAGGGCTCCTGACCAGGCTCCGCGACGGCGCGGGCACCCAGAACCCGGCGGCCATCCGTCGCGAGCTGCAGGAGACCATGGACGTCAACGCGTCGGTGTACCGCACCGAGACGACGCTCAAGCAGGCGATCACCGACATTGCCGGGTTGAAAACCCGCTACCAGCAGGTCGGTGTCACCGACCGGGGCCGGCGCTACAACACCGAACTGTTGGAAGCGGTTGAGCTGGGCTTCCTGCTCGACCTTGCCGAGTGCCTGGTGGTGAGCGCGCTCGCCCGCAACGAATCCCGCGGCGGGCACTCGCGGGAGGACCATCCGAACCGGGACGACGTCAACTTCCTGCGCCACACGATGGCCTACCGCTCCGGGCCGCTCGTCGCCGGCTCGCCCGAAGCGGAGATCCGGCTGGATTACAAACCTGTCGCCATGACCCGCTACGAGCCGATGGAACGCAAGTACTGACGGAACCCAATCCGGTTTCACTCGAGGCTGTGGACCACGCCGGGCGTTCTCAGATTGGTCCGGGGCCAGGTTTCGATGTTCGGGTCACCCAGAGCGCGGCCTATGATGTGCTGGCCCGCGCTGTGGGTCTGATGTGAGAAAGGTCCGGCGTGACTGTCACCGACGATCTATCAACCACCGCACCGGCCGCTTCGGGTCCGACCGCAACGGCCGGACGGACCGTCACGCTGAAAATCCGGCGCTTCGACCCGGAGGTGAGCGCCAAGCCGCTGTGGAAGAGCTACACCGTCCCCTTCGATCCCAGCGACCGGCTGCTGGACGCCCTGCACTACGTCAAGTGGAATCTCGACGGGTCGCTGTCCTTCCGGCGCTCCTGTGCCCACGGTGTGTGCGGCTCGGACGCCATGCGGATCAACGGCTCGAACCGGCTTGCCTGCAAGGTGCTGGTCAAGGACCTCGGTCCGGAGATCTCGATCGAACCCATCAAGGGCCTTCCGGTCGAGAAGGACCTCATCGTCGACATGGAACCGTTCTTCGACGCGTTCCGTGCGGTCAAGCCGTACCTTATCGCCGAGGGCCATGAGCCGACCCGTGAGCGGTTGCAGTCCGCGGCGGACCGGGAGCGCTTCGACGACACCACGAAGTGCATCATGTGCGCGGCCTGCACGACCTCGTGCCCAGTGTTCTGGAATGACGGGGAGTACTTCGGCCCGGCCGCGATGGTGGCCGCGCACCGCTTCATCTTCGACAGCCGGGACGCGGGCGCCGACGAACGTCTGGAGATCCTCAACGAGCGGGAAGGGGTGTGGCGCTGCCGCACGACCTTCAACTGTTCGAACGCCTGCCCCCGTGGTATTCAGGTGACCAAGGCAATTCAGGAGGTCAAGCGCGCACTCATCTTCCGGCGCTTCTAATGACTGGTGACTAGTGATCGAAAAGCGCGCGATCGTAATTTTTCCGCGCGCTCGGCGGCCCGGGGATCTCCACAACGGCGGCCAGCGCTCACGATCGGGGAGACCGCGAATGGCTCGGATCGCTGTGCGCGATGTTCAGCTGGCTGCCGGCAGCATCTTCCTGCTGGCGGCCAGCCTGTTGCTGAGCGCGGCGGCCTGTTCCAGCGACCCCGCCAAACCCCCCTCACCAGTCGTGATCGGTCCGACTCAGGCAGCGAGCCCGACACGGACCAGTGGCGTACCGGCTCCGCTGGAGTCCTCCTACGACACGACGATCGCGCGGAAGACAGCAAGAATTCGCTTCACCTATGCGGCGGCCCTCGTTTCCGTCTCCGGCCGCAAACAAACGATCTCCACAACAGGGACCGGCACGGTTGACTTCGTCCACAGCACGAGCGAGAGCGTGCGCAACGTCGACGGCGGCGGTCGCAGCGAGGTACGGATCGTCGGTCCCGACTTCTACCAACGCGGCATCACGGCTGGCGGCGCGCCAGGCTCGCCGCGCTGGACCCGTGTCGTCCCAGGCGGCGGTGCTACCGCTTCCTCCAGCACCGCATCGGCCAGCGCCGTACAGCCCGGGGTCGGCGACGACGCGGCGCTGCGGCTCGGCTTCCTGAGCGGTGCGTCGGCCCCGGTGACCACCGTGGGTGAGGAAGCCATCGACGGTATCCAGACGACCCATTACAAGCTGTCCGTGAACCTGGAAACAGCATCCCAACGGGGGAACATCAGCACGGCCACCGTCGAGTACTACAAGAGCATCCTCGGAAGCGCCCTCCAGCCGACCGAGGCCTGGATCGACGCGGACGGACTCATCCGCCAGCTCCGCATTACCGTCACCGGCGCCGAGTCCGACAGCCCAGCCCCGCACACAGAGATCACCCGGACAGTCACCTACTCGGACTTCGGGATACCTCTGAACGTAACGGCACCGCCGCCCAACGAGATCGCGCCAGGATGAGCTGAGCTCGCCGGCGACAGAACCGGACGCCGCGAGCCGGAATGACGATCTCAAACGCGCTCTAAAGATAAAGAGCACCCGGCACAGGGGCGCTCTTATTGATCCTGTCCACGGCGGAATAGGTGGCGGTTCTCGGCAAAGGCGGTCAGCGCCTCACCGGACAGGCGCTGCGTGGTCCACTCGTCCAGGCCCACCGCGCCGATTGCGCGATAAAAGCCAATCGCCGGATTATTCCAGTCCAGCACCGCCCACTCGAACCGGCCGTAGCCGCGCGCCACGCACTGCCTGGCCAGCGTGCTCATCAGCGCGCGCCCGTAGCCTCGACCGCGGTGCTCCGGGAGAACATAAAGATCTTCCAAATAAATACCGTGACGACCGGTCCAGGTCGAGAAGTTCAGGAACCACAGGGCGAAGCCGACCACTGTCTCAGCCCGTTCGACCAGGTGGCAGAACACCGCTGGCCGCGGGCCGAACAGCGCTGTCCGCAGGTCCGTCTCGGTCGCGACGACCGCTTCGGGCTCCCGCTCGTACTCAGCCAGCCCACGGACAAGGCTTAAGATCACGGAAACGTCATTCTCCGTGGCCTGGCGCACCACGGCGTCATCCGCGTCCGGTGACATACCCGGTGATGCTATCGCGATGCTCGCCAGCGGGATCGCTGGCCCGCCATCGCCACCTTGCCGGAGCCAGGCCCGGCGGAGCAAAGCGACGATCATCCCTCGTGGCGTTTACGCACCGTGTCACCAATGACTGACGATACGATCCGCAACGTGGCATGTCGTCCCTGTTGCGTCGAGTAGCTCCTACCCGAAGCTATCGTCGACCCGTGGTCAGCCAAGGTCTCTTCGACGAGCTCGGCTCTCTGTCCCGGACCGAATCGCCACAGCCAGCGATCGATCATGGAGAGGTGTTCACCCGACGTTGGATCGTCGAACTGATCCTGGACTGGGTTGGCTACACGCCCGACAAGGATCTGACCAGCGCCGTGATCGTGGAGCCCGCGTGCGGCGCGGGGGCTTTTATCGGGCCGATAGTTGAACGTCTGATCGCCTCATGCCAGCTCCACGGCCGCTCGCCACTCGACGCCGCCGACGCTGTGTACTCCTTCGATCTCCTCGACCGCAACGTGCGATCGAGCCGGGATCTCGCCATCCGGCTCATGACCGAAAACGGCTGGGACATGCCAGGCGCCGGGAAACTCGCCGGAAAGTGGATCCGGCAAGGGGATTTTCTTCTCCAGCGTGAGTACGGAGGCGCCGACTTCGTGGTGGGAAACCCGCCGTACATCCGCCTTGAAGACGTCCCCGAAGCTCGGATGAAAGCCTACCGGTCGTCGTGCCCCACCATGGGTGGGCGGGCGGATGTCTACGTCGGTTTCTACGAAGTCGGCCTGAGGATTCTGCGGCCCGGCGGGAGGCTCGGTTTCATCTGCGCGGACCGCTGGATGCGCAACCAGTACGGCAGCCGGCTGCGCGAGCTGGTGAGCCGTTCCTGCAACGTTGAAGTCGTCCTCACCGTGCACAATGTGGACGCGTTCGTTGAGCAGGTCTCCGCCTATCCCGCCATCACGATCATCCAAAGTGCGCAGCAGGGAACATCTGTTGTTGCCGACACGACGTCGTCTTTCGGCGCCGACGAGGCCGCGTTGCTACGGAACTGGGCAGGGAGCGAGGGAACCTCGATCCGCGCGCCGACGTTTCATGCCGCGCGTCTTCCGCGCTGGTTCGCCGGGACGGATTCCTGGCCGGCTGCCTCACCCGCGCGGCTTGCGATACTGGAGGACCTCGGCGATCGGTTTCCCTGCCTTGAGGACGGCTCGACCGGGACCCGGGTAGGTATCGGGGTCGCCACGGGTGCGGACAGTGTGTTCATCACAGCCGAGCCAGAACGTGTGGACGTCGAGGACGACCGTCTCCTTCCGCTGGCGATGGTCCGTGACACCGCCGGTGGCTCGTTCTCGTGGACGGGAACGCATCTCATCAACCCCTGGGGCTCCGACGGCCAGCTTGTTGATCTTGCCTGCTATCCTCGCCTCGGCCGGTATTTTCGCCGGCACAGCGGCCAGCTGCGTGCGCGTCATATCGCCAGGAAACAGCCGGCCCGCTGGTACAAGACGATCGACAAGGTCGACCACCGGCTTATCAAAAGACCGAAACTCCTCTTCCCGGACATGAAAGCCAACATGCACCCGGTTCTCGATCCCGGCGGATGCTACCCACACCACAACCTCTACTACATAGTCTCGGACACCTGGGATCTGCAAGTCCTCGGCGGGCTCCTGCTCTCGCGGGTGGCCGAAGCGTTCATCGTGGCGTACGCGGTCAAGATGCGTGGCGGAACCCTGCGGTTCCAGGCCCAGTATCTACGTCGGATCCGAGTACCTCATCCTGACACGATCAGCGAAACGGACACCGTGGCGTTGCGTGACGCTTTCGAGCGTCGCGACGTGGACGCCGCGACAGACGCCGCCTTGCGCGTCTTCGACCTGGCCAACCTGCCAGGCTGAGAGAGTGAAGTCCTGACCGTGCCCGCGAGGACTTCGAAGAAGCACTCGCCGCCCGCTGGGGCGTTCAAAGAGACCCAGAACTTCCGCCGGTCGGAAGAAAGCTGGCGCAGGGACCGCCGGATCCGTGCGCGGCGGCAAACATTTCGATGCCATCGCTGGCCTGCGCGCACGGGCCGAGCCGGCTCGTCTCGCCACGCCCCCATGGTACCTTGGAGGAAAATCTTGCCTCCAAGGTGGAAGTGGTTGCGGTGGCGCTGAACATCAAAAACGACGAGGCACAGCGGCTTGGCCGTGAGCTGTCTGACCTGACCGGAGAGAGCATCACGACGGCGGTGACCACGGCGATTCGCGAACGTCTCGACCGTATGCGGGCCGACCGAGAAGCGGGCGAGCAGCGAGTTGAGCGAATCGTCGCTCTTGGCCGCCAGATAGCGGATGCGGTCGTTGGGAGCGGGTTCGGCATCGACGACCTCTACGATGATCGCGGACTACCGGCATGATCGTGGACTCGTCCGCCCTCGTGGCTATCATCCGAGCCGAGCCTGACGCGGCTGCTTACGCGGCGGCTCTTGTCTCGGCGGACACCGCCATGTCCGCCGTGAACTACGTGGAGGCGGCGGTCGTCGTCGACTCGGCTCGTGACCCTGTCGCGAGCCGCCGGTTCGACGAACTGGTAAGAGTGGCGGACATCGAGGTGGTGGCGGTGACGGCCGAGCACGCGACGCTCGCCCGGCAGGCCTACCGAGACTTCGGCAAGGGGAGCGGGAGTCCCGCCCGATTGAACTTCGGTGACTGTTTCGCCTATGCGCTTGCGGCTGAACGACGGAAACCGCTGTTGTTCAAGGGCGACGACTTCATCCATACGGATCTGGTCGCCGCTGGCCTTCCCGACCAGCACGGACCGGGCTGAATGCCGAATTCGGCTCCGTGGCGCCCACCGGTGTCGGTGCCACGCGGCGACTCAGCCCAGATCAGCGGTGGAAGACCGTTCGCTGGACCGCCCAGCGCAACGCCCATCGTTGCCAGCACCAGGGCCGGCTTGGAGGCGCGCCCTGGCCACGGCCCGGCCGACCTCGCGCCGCAGGCGCCGTACCGGTTTCCGGAGTCGATGGCGGAGCGGGTGCAGGCACTGTGCCGAATCATCATCGACACCTACGACGGCGACACCGGCCAGCTGTGGACAACCGCCGCGGACCGTCGGGAACTGCTCAGGCGGGCGTCCACATTGCCTGGCTTTGGCACCCAGAAGGCCAAGATCTTCGTGGTGCCGCTGGGCAAGCAGCTCGGTGTCAAGGCCCCGGGCTGACGGGAGGCGACAGCTCCCTTCGATGGGGCCGAAAGTTACCTGCCGGTGGCCGATATCGTCGACCAGCAGAGTCGGGACAAGGTCCGCATGAAGGCAGTAGCCAAGTCTGGATAGGCGGGCGCGAGGTTCTGTTAGTCCCGTTCGTCTCCGCGCGCTTCCTGTCCGAGAGCGTTGAGCAACGCAAACATCGTGGATGACGGATTATCATGTGGGGTGCGCTTATTGTTCTTCTCGTGCATTGTGGCGAGCGCGGCGGTGCGACGCGCGGCGGCAGCCCTCTTCGGCAGGTAGCCGCTGGCGTCGATCCGCTTGCCCGTGCGGCCGTCGTGCTTCTTGCTTTCAGATTCCGCTGTAGCCGTATCAGTCCACCTGGTGTGGTCCTTGAAATGAAGCAGCAGCCAGATCTCAAAACACGGGTTCGAGATCGCCAGTTTGATATCATTTTGGCGTGCAAGTCTTACAGCCTGGTCGAGGTCCGGATGGTTCCTCGGCCACTCGACATCGAAGACACACCAGTATTCGTCCACGGCGCCCGACCCAACTTGATCGTTTCGCTTCTTGCGCTCGGCCGCTAATTTGACAAGTGTCAGCGGGACCCCGTGATCGGTGTCGATCTCGATTTTGACGGCCGCATTGCGCCTGACTTCGGGAAGTCTTCTCAAGCCGTTCAGATAGTCCGGCTCGGTCTTGTCCCCCTCGCAGAAGACCAGCAAGGTGCGAAGCTCCGGCCGTGTCCCGGCTCGCCGCCTGAGTGGCTTCTGCTGACCCCTCCTGATCGCCATTGATCGTTAGCCGATCAGGCCGAGACTACGGAGAAGCTCGGTGCGGTCCGTGTCAGGCAGCGCACCGAAGCGGCCTTGCAGGTAACCGTCTTCGATGTTATGTGATTTCCGCACGCGCTCTCCCGCGAACTCTGCCAGTGCGCCGAGCCTTGTCGCACCGCTCGCGGATTTCTCGGTGAACCAGACCTCATCCCGATTGAGATGGTTAAGTAGGGTTGTGTCATGCGATGTGAAGACGAGCTGAGCTCCGCGCGGGTTCGTTGCCGGATCGTGAAAAAGTCTGATCAGCTCGGCGGTCAGCGTCGGATGCAGGCTGGAGTCGAGTTCGTCGAACAGCAGGAGGGAGCCACTTCGCAACGTTTGAAGGACAGGACCGACAAGCCGGTACCATACCCGGGTGCCTTCCGACTCGGCGGTGAAATCCAGCGGGTGACTGCGGCCGGCAGCCGGTGCATGAGACGGACCCGAGGACGCGAGCGCCGGGGCTCTGTATCCGGTCCGAAGCTGGGCTGGTTGCCGAATCTATTGCTGGTAGGGCGGTATTGAACTTCCTCCTCGTCGACCGCAACCATCGACAGCTCGGCGGGTTCCACGATCGAACGGAAGTTCGCTGCCTCGAACCGAATCAGCATCGCCTGCCCCACTTCGTTGCCAGATGTGGACAGAGCTCAATTTTTGCACGATCTTGACGAAAATCACACTGTAACTGTGGCCTGATGCCAT
>NZ_CAKJTR010000074.1:0-4828 GCF_917627355.1 Protofrankia sp. Cj3
CCCCCTCGCCCGCCCTCGCCCAGGCGCGGCCGCCGCGCATGAAACACGAAGACACGCAGAGCATTCATTCGTGCGCAGCGCGTAGTAGTGTTCAGTCACTGTCCCAGCCGGACCCAAGCCGCGGGACAACGCTTTCCCGCGGATCGACGGATTCCACCAGCCCGAATCCTCGATCACCTCACGTAAGGACTCCTGGGAACAGCCATGACCATCACCGACATCGCCCCTGGCGCCCGCCCCGAGAAAAAACGCGATCACACCCCAAGGACACTGATGACCTGGCTGGCACTGTTGGCCGCGATAGCCTGCGACGTGGCCGCCACGTATGCCCTCGCGGCCTCCCACGGATTTCGCAACCCGCTGCCCACGATGCTCGCCGTGGTCGGATTCCTCCTGGCCACCTACCTCTTCGCGGTCGCCCTCACCGGGCTGAGCCCGAGCATCTCCTATGCCGCTTTCGGCGCGCTCGGCACCGCGGCGGTCGCTGTCATCGGCATCGTCATCGGCGCGGAGACCACGAACTGGATCAAAATCGGATCCCTCACCTTGATTATCATCGGCGTGGTGATGCTGCCTCTTGCCGACCGCCAGCACGGTGGCCGCCAGCACGGTGACCACCGGGAAGCCAGCCACGGCGAGACAGGCCTCGGGCGATCCGCGGGCGATCCGGTCCCGCACTCATAGGCAACGCCCATCCACAGTCATGCCCAGCTGACATGACTGTGGATGGGCAATCCGCCGACCCCGTCGATTCCCCGCGCGGCGGTGGCCGACACTGGGACTGTGACAACCCAGGACACGCTGACCGTGGGTCGCAGTGCCGGCGCATCGCAACCAGGCGATCCAGCCGATGCGGTCCGCCCTGGCGGGGATTCCCGGGCGGCCCGCCAGGCCGGCGCCCGGGCCCGTCGACTGACTCGGCCGTTGCTCGCCGTCACAGCCGGAATCGCGTTGTACCTGGCATTCCCTCCGGTGGGGATCTGGCCGTTGGCCCCGGTTTCGGTAGCCGTCATCACCCTGCTGGCGCGCGGCGTGCCACTGCGGCGCTCGGCCGGTCTGGGCATGCTGTTCAGCCTCGCCTTCATGCTGTCCATGCTGCGCTTTGTCATGTTCGTCGGCCTGGACGGCTGGATAGTCCTCTCGATCGGGGAAGCCGCTCTGCTCGCCCTGATAGCGCCCGCGACCACGCTGGTCATGCGGGTGCGTGGCTGGCCGTTGTGGGTCGCCGCGGTGTGGGTCGGCCAGGAGGCACTACGCGGACGCGTGCCGTTCGGCGGCTTCCCGTGGGGGAAGCTGGCCTTCACTCAGGCGGACACACCACTGACACCGCTGGCGGCACTGGGGGGCTCCCCGCTGGTGACCGCCGCTGTCGCGGGCTCCGGCGCGCTGCTCGCCGCCGCGGTCCTCGCACTGAGCCCGGTGGGCGCGCTGGGCTCACCGGGCACGGGTACGCCCGCCGCCGGCCGCGGGCGTACCCGTCGGGCCGCGGCCCTGGCCTGGCCGCTGGGTGCCGCCGTGGCCATGACGGCGGCCGGTCTCGCCGTGCCGCTGCCGACCTCCGCGCAGGCCGGCAGCGCACAGGTGGCGGCGATCCAGGGCAACGTGCCACGGGCCGGTGGCCTGGAGGCGCTCGGGCGCATGTTCCAGGTGACCGCCAACCACATGACGGCGACCGAACGCCTCGGCACGGACGTTACCGCGGGACGCGTTCCGCATCCGGATCTCGTTCTGTGGCCGGAGAACTCCTCGGACGTCGACCCGTTCGTGGATCCCCGCGCCGCCGCCATGCTCGACCGCGCGGCGCGGGCAGTGGGCGCCCCCCTCCTCGTCGGCGCGGTACTTGACGGGCCGGGCACGGGGAAGGTGCGCAACGCGGGTCTGGGCTGGAGCGGCGATGGCTGGACCGGCCAGATCTACGTCAAGCAGCATCCGGTGCCGTTCGCGGAGTACCTGCCGGGCCGGGCCGTCCTGGAGAAGCTCGTCAAGCGGTTCGCCACCGAACTGCCGGATGACTTTGTGCACGGCAGCAACGTCGGGAGTCTCCACATCGGCACAGTCACGATCGGTGACGTCATCTGCTTCGAAGTAGCATATGACGGTCTTGTCCGCGATACCGTCAACGCGGGCGCGCAGCTGTTGGTGGTACAGACCAACAACGCCTCATTCGGGCGCAAAGGCGAAAGCGAGCAACAACTGGCAATGACCCGGATGCGAGCGGTAGAGCATGGACGAGCGGCGGTCCAGGTATCCACCAGCGGCCAGAGCGCGCTCATCGAGCCCGACGGCCGGGTCATCGCACAGTCCGGCCTGTACGAGACCGCCGTCCTGACCGCATCGCTCCCGCTACGCACCAGCCGAACGCTCGCGGACCGCGTCGGCGCGGCCCCGGAGATTCTACTAGTGATTCTTGGACTACTCGCTGTAACGTTCGGCCTGCGGGCAGGGAAGTCCTCCCGCGAGCGGGGCGGGGCAGGCCGCGAGACCGCCGGCGAGACCGCCGGCGACACTGAAAGGAGACGCGTGGACGACGAGCGCGTTCTCGTGTGTGTTCCGACCTACAACGAGCGCGAGAACCTTCACAACACGGTCATCCGGCTGCGCGCGGCCAACCCGGACGTGGACCTGCTGGTCATCGACGACGCGAGCCCGGACGGCACCGGGGAGATCGCCGATGGGATCGCGGCGAGCGATCCGCGCGTCCACGTTCTGCACCGGGCCGCCAAAAACGGCCTCGGCACCGCCTACGTGGCCGGTTTCGACTGGGGTCTTCGACAGGGCTACGACATTCTGGTCGAGATGGACGCCGACGGCTCCCATCAGCCCGAGGAACTCCCACGCCTGCTCGCGGCCCTGCGTGACGCCGATCTGGTGATCGGCTCCCGCTGGGTGACCGGGGGAGAGGTACGCAACTGGCCACGGTCACGCCTGCTGCTCTCACGCGGGGCGAACGCGTACGTGCGGGCCGCCCTCGGCATGCCGCTTGCGGACGCCACCGCTGGTTTCCGGGCCTACCGGGCGCGTGTCCTGAAAAGCCGTGACCTGCAGCAGGTGGCGTCACAGGGATACTGCTTCCAGGTAGATCTCACCTGGCAGGCGTGGCGGTCAGGCTTCCGGGTCCTGGAGATCCCGATCACTTTTGTCGAACGCGAACACGGACGATCGAAGATGAGCCGCGCGATCGTGGCGGAAGCCCTGTGGCGGGTCACCTGGTGGGCACTGACAACCCGTCACGATCGGCAGGCCACACCCGGCGGCGGCCACCTGGCCGCCGGGGGGCACATCGGCAAGGAAGGCGGGTACGTTCCCCTGGCCCGCGCAGAGGCCGCGGACCGGTCCGCGACGGGCGTGTCCCCGTGAGCCGATTTCTCGTGAGCCGGTGAACATGCGTGTGGCCGACCGGATCCACCCCGGTCGGCCACATCGTCCGCACACTGCTGCCGGCCGCCGCCGCCACGAAGACGAAACTCGCGTCAGGCGGAGCGGCGATCCTGACCGGTGCCCCGCAGAACCGCAAGCCGCTCGGCCAGAACCTCCTCGAGATCATCGGTGGTACGCCGCTCCATGAGCATGTCCCAATGGGTACGTGGGGGCTTGCTCTTCTTCGGCTCCGGGACCTCGCCGTTGACGATGACCGACCCGGCACCACACACACGGCACTCCCAGACCGCCGGGACCTCGGCCTCGGCAGCGAAGGGCATAGTGAACTGGTGGCCGTTCGGGCAGTCGTAGGACGCGGTCTGGCGTGGCGCGAGTTCGGTGCTGCGATCCGTCTCGTAGGACACTGCACCTAGCCGGCTGCCTCGCAGGATGCGCTCGCCCATAAAAAACCCTCCCGAGCGTCGGTACCAGTGAGGAACTCAGAATCACCAACGCACAGGCTCTGTTGGACGTTCCCATGAGGACAAGGCTGGTAACGAGATCGTGCTCACACTATGTAGAAGAACGATCGCCATAACACCCATTTCCGCCACGCACAGTCTGCGCGTCGGTCTGATCGGTGTCACCAGATGCGCAATCGGTGTCGGTTTGCTGACACATCCAGCCGGATTCGCACGGATCACCGGGATAGACCGGGTAACCGCCGGACGGACTGCGTGGATAACCCGCGTGGCGGCTGTCCGTGAACTGGCTCTCAGCGCCGGGCTGCTGACCGCGTTCACCCGGCGGGAAGCCAACCAGGTTCGGGGCTGGCTATGGGTGGGAATGCTCGTCGACGCGGCCGACGCGGCGATATTGATCACTTCCGGGGCTCGCCGCGAGATCGCTCCGCTGCCAGCGGCGGTGGCGGTGGCGACAGCGGTGTGTGGCCTTGCCGGCGCAGCCCCGGTTGCCGTGCCGGTGCGCTGGAACAAAGCCGAAACATCAGACGTCACATAGCGGAGAACAGCGTGCGCGAAGACCCCGACGCGCCGGCCGGCGAGGTCCGGCACTAATAGCAGGGAGAGCATCGTGACAGCGGAGCAGGTCGTGAAGAGTGACGAGGAGTGGCGCAGGGAGCTTGCGCCGGAGCGGTACGCGGTACTGCGTGACGCAGCGACCGAACCGCCCTTCACCGGTGCATACACCTACAGCAAGGAAACGGGAATCTACCGGTGCGGCGCCTGTGGCAACGCGCTGTTCGACTCAGCCACGAAGTACGACTCCGGCTCGGGGTGGCCGAGTTTCTTCCAGCCCGCCGTGGCCGAGGCGGTAGAGCTGGTGGAGGACACGTCACATGGCATGATCCGGACAGAAGTCCGATGCCGGCGCTGTGGGTCACATCTCGGGCATGTGTTCGACGACGGTCCGGAACCGACCGGCCAACGGTACTGCATGAACTCACTCGCAC
>NZ_CAKJTR010000074.1:5028-5530 GCF_917627355.1 Protofrankia sp. Cj3
AGCGGATCCGCGTGAGCCGGACGCGGGCCGAGCCCTCCCCCGGCGGGTATCTCAAGCGCCGATAATTCACATTATGTCAAGTAGAACTCGGGAGGGCACACCGGCACCCGCCCGCCGGCCTGGCGGCCACCCGGCTGTTGGGAGCCCGACCTAGATGAGCTGTATCGGTTTGGCCGACTCCGCAATATGGGGGCTCGGCGTGGATGGCCAGACTGACGCAGCCATCAAATGATCATCTTGGGCTTGTCAACGTGTCCGGCGCTGGGTTCCGCTCATGTGCCGTCCGCCTCTCCCTCCCCCAGCGTCTCCCCCGCCATCTACGGCACCGCCCATGGCGCTCCGGCCGGCGGGCTCTTTCCGTTTCCGTGCGTCGGTCGACCGACGGTCGGGTCGACCGACGCACCGGGGCACCCGCGCATCGCGCGGCGCCGCGCTGGGCCGATCGTCCCGTGTCCGGCAGAAACCGTCTAAACGCGGAGAAACAACCCTAAGAGCGCCCGGC
>NZ_CAKJTR010000074.1:6162-23794 GCF_917627355.1 Protofrankia sp. Cj3
GACCGACGACAACGCCGCGAGCTACGTGGCCCAGCCTCGTGACACCGCTCCCCTATTGCCGGTCGCTCTAAGTAGTCGCCGCCGGAAATTCGCCCAGGGCCTGCCGGTGCCAGGCGGCGTCTCGCGACGCATCAGCCTGGCATCCGACAACCCCCGAAGGACTTCCAGCGCCGGCCACTAAGCTTCCGTTCACGCTCCAATGCCGACCGGGCGCGAAAAAGGATGTGAGAAAAATCGCTCCCCGCGGGTGAAAGCGCACCTGTGTGACCCGTGACACCCAACGTACTGGTTCATCGTACGCACCACAACTGATATAGCAATTGATTACAGGAATCTAGAACTGATATAGCGATCCAGCAGGCTGCCGGCCATGCGACCATGGCTCTTTTCGTGTGACTGGCGGCTCATGCCTACGGAACGCCTGGCCAGGACAGCTCCCCCGAACGGCACAATAATCCTCAGACCGCGGGGCGGAGGAATCCCCGATACCGGAGAACTCATTTGCTGAACGTTGACAACGGTGGTGAACGTGACATCGGTGACCGAGTGGTTGTGCGTACACGCTCGCGAACAACCGGACCAGGTGTACCTCAGGGAGGCTCACGGCAACCGCTCTATCACATACGGCGAGATGCTGTCCCTTGTCCGCTGTTGGCAGGCTGATCTGGACGAACGCGGCCCACAGGCCGGGCGGCGGATCGCTATCGGTGTCTCCGACCCGCTCGACTTCGCGGTCGTCTTCCTGGCGGCAGTCACCGGCGGCCGGCAGGCTGTACCGCTTGATCCGGACTCGCCACCCGCGGAACTGGAGCGAGCGCTGCGGCACGTGCGGCCCGATCTGGTGGTGACCGACCGGCCGCTGCCGATGCCGGCCGGGATTCGCCAGATCAGTCCACGCCTGACGGGCAAAGGAGCGGCCGATGTCCATCGGCGAACCACTGCCGCTGATCCTGCTGATGAGCCGCGGGGCGGTGTCCTGCTGGTGGGTTCGGGAGCGGCCGGGCCGTTCACCGAGATCTTTCTCGCCATCGACCAGCTCGCTCATGTCGCCGCGACCATCAGCCGCCATCACCAGTTCAGCCACACCGACATCGGCTACAGCCCGTTGCCGCTGGTGCATGTCAACACACAGGTGGTGGGACTACTCGCCAGCCTGTGCGGCGGTGCGACCCTCGTGCTTGACCGGCGGTTTCGCCGTCGCGGCTTCTGGACGATGATCGCCAGACACCGGATGACCTGGATCAATGCCGTGCCGGCGATGTTGGCACTGCTGGCAAGAGATCCTCAGACCGCGCAGGCTCATGACTGCCGCGTCAGGTTCGTGCGGTCCGCCGCGGCTCCCCTGCCTGTCGAGGTATTACGGGCGTTCGAAGCGGCAACCGGTATTCCTGTGCTGGAAACGTACGGCACGATCGAGACCGGAGGTCTGATAACGGCCAATCCGCCGCATGGAACCCGTAAACCAGGATCGGTGGGCGTACCGGTCGGCAGCGAGGTCCGCGTCGTCGACCATAGCGGTACCCCGTGCTCGCCCGGTGTAGTCGGAAACATACAGGTCCGCGGCCCCGGGGTGATCCGTGCCCACACCGACAGCACCGGCCACGACAGATTCACTCACGATGGCTGGCTTGACACCGGTGACATCGGTTGCCTCGACTCGGACGGCTATCTCTTCCTGTCCGGCCGTACCGACGACGTGATCAACCGTGGTGGCGAGAAAGTGTACCCCCGTGAGGTCGAGGAGGTGCTGCTCTCCGATCCACGGGTGCGCCATGCCGCGGTCGTGAGCCGCCCGGACGCCGTTCTCGGCGAGGTGCCCGTCGCACTTGTCGTACCCGTGGACGTCCCGGATACCATGCTGCGCTACGACCTGGCGGAACGGTGCGAGACAGGTCTTGCCAAATTCAAGCGGCCAACCAGCATCGAGATCGTCTCGGACCTTCCGGTCAGGCCGACCGACATGATCCGGCTGGAGCGCCCGGCCGAGCCGGCCATCGGGCATACCCATGCGGCCGCGTAGGGCATGCCCGATGGCCGGTAGCCGATGTGGACGATGATCCAGACCGCGTCGTCACCAAATACCGATCATCGCTGTTGCGTCATCGGCTTCCCGGCAACTTGCTACGGTGCAGTCCAGCTGGCCATATGGACCAGCCGTATCACCGACAGGCAACAGGCAAAGAAGGTGCTGTGGACGACGAGACACTCGCGGGATTCCTCGCCGAGCTGGCTTCACCCGCGCCGGCACCCGGCGGCGGCGCTGCCGCTGCTCTCCAGGCCGCGCTGGGCGCGGCGCTGGTGAGCATGGTCTGCAACCTCACGATCGGAAAACCCCGGTACGCCGCGCACGAGGCGACGATGCTTACCGCCCGGGCCCAGGCCGACAAAGCGCGGACCGAGGCGCTGCTGCTCGCCGACGCCGACGCTCGGGCGTTCGCCGCGGTCAGCGACGCTTACAGGTTGCCCAAAGACACCGACGGCGAGCGCGCCGAACGCAGCCGGGCGATTCAGGCCGCGCTGGTCGGCGCCGCCGAAGTACCGCTGCGCACGGCGGCGGTGGCAGCGGGTGTGGTGGGGCTGTGCGCGGCAGTCATCGACGGCGCGAACGTCAACGTCCTCAGCGACGTGGGGGTGGCGGCCGCGAGCGCGCGCGCCGCGCTCGACAGCGCCGCGATCAATGTACGGGTGAACATCGCGGCCATGACGGACACGGCCAACCGCGACCGTGCCGCCGCTGTCCTCACCGGCCATCTGGCGTCTGTGGCTGAAGCCGACGCAATCGTACGTACCGTCGGAGAACGGATCGGATCATGAAGCTGCTGGATGGACGGTCCATGGCCGCCGAGATCGGGCGGGGCGTCGTCGAGAGCACCGAGCGGCTGCGCCAGAACGGAATCGTACCGACGCTGGCGGTGGTGCTGCCGACGACCGACGCGGCGGCCCGGTCCTACGTGGGGGTCATCGAGCGCGGCGCGGCCAAGGTGGGGGTGCGCTGTGTGGTCCATGAGCGCTCAGGCGATCCCGCTGAGCTCCTCGATACGGTCGACCAGCTCGCCGCCGACGACGGGGTGCACGGCCTGATAGTGCAGACTCCCCTGCCGTCCGGGCTGTCCGCCAGCGAGATCGGTACCCGCATCCCGCCGCACAAGGATGTGGACGGGATGAACCCGTTGAGCCTGGGTCGGCTGGCCCTGGGCCTGCCCTGCTTCGCCCCGGCCACCGCGGCCGCGGTCCTGGAGATCCTGCACCGCGGCGACATCAAGCTGGCGGGCACCCGGGTGGCGGTGATCGGGCGCAGTCCGGTGGTCGGCAAGCCTGCTTCTCTCCTGCTGTTGGCCGAGGACGCAACCGTGACGGTATGCCATTCCCGGACAACCGATCTTATCTCGATCGTGCATGAGGCTGACGTCGTGGTGGCCGCTGTCGGCAGACCCAAAATGATCAATAAGGGATTCATCCGGCCTGGCGCCACGGTGATCGACGTCGGCACGAACGTCACGGAATCGGGCCTGGTCGGCGATGTCGATGCCGATGCGGTGGCATCGGTGGCCGGTGCTCTCACCCCCGTCCCCGGTGGTGTGGGACCAGTGACGACGATGCTGCTGCTACGGAACACCACCAGCGCGGCCACGCTGTAGCACGGCAGTAGCGGGACCGGCGATGGCCCCGGCCCGCGTGACACGCGCCGCAGGCTCGGGGCCCCGACCGTCCGTACCGTGGTCAGGCGGTACGGACGGTCGGGACCTGCGCCGCGAGACGGACGCGGTTACGTCCGTCGGCCTTGGCTCGGTAAAGTGCCGCGTCGGCGGTTTCCAGCAGGACGGGCAGGTCCACACTCGGGCCGTTGGCGGTGGCCACACCGACCGAGACGGTCACCGACACGATGACCGCTCCCGCGGACCTGGCATCCACCCGGCAACGCATCCCCGCCACCTGCCGTCGGATCCGTTCCGCGGCATGGGCCGCGTTGTCCAGGTCGACCTCGCAGAGCAGGACGACGAACTCCTCACCGCCGAACCGGCCGACCAGGTCACGGGGCCGGGTGGCCGCCCGCAGGGCATCGGCGACCGAAGCGAGGACGACGTCGCCGGTCAAGTGCCCGAACTGGTCGTTGACCCGTTTGAAGTGGTCGATGTCAACGATGAGTACGGACATCGGACGACCTGCGCGCCGGATGCGGACAGCCTCGCGTTCGGCCACCTCACGCCAGTAGGCCGGGCTGGCGAGCCTGGTCTTGGCGTCGGTGCGCGCGGCCGCCAGTAGCTCCGCGTGCAGCAGGCCACGCTGGAGCAGCAGCGCCGGCGGGGTTGCCACCAGCATGAGCAGCGGATGCGCGGTCCACAGCACCGCGATGACGATCGCGGAACACATCGCCGTGGCGTCGACGGTGAGCATCTCGTGGCCGCCGCCCCCGAACGGACGGCGCACCGCGGCTGGCTGCAGGCGCAGCGGCACACCGTGCCGAAGAATTCGATTGAGCACCGTATAGGTGAGCACGGCGAGAAACAACGCGCCGATGCGCCCGGCGGAGCCGACCAGCGTGTCAATTCGGTATGCTCCCTGCGTTGGAGCAAGTGCTAGGTGCGTGATGGATGCGCAGAATCCGGACACGCCGAGCGCCGCCGCGTTGAAAACCTGTTTGTACCGTGGCCGCGAATCGGTCCCCGCTCGGAACAGGCAGTGGAGAGGCAGGTGCAGCACGGCCGCGTAGAGCGGTGGGAGGAGAAGCGCGACCGGCAGTGTCCAGGTCGACAGCAGGTCTCGGTATGGCTCGTCATTTCGATGGCCCGGCGCACCGAGATATCGCGATGTCTCGGTGGCCAACCGGCCCAGGAGGACAAAAGTGCCGAACGTGAGTAGATCCGCGAATCGCGGGGAAACTTCGGCAAGGCCGGCCAGCACAACCGCCACGTACAGCAGGTCGACGCCGAGAACATAACGGACCAGCCAAGGCGAAAGAGACCAGAGCGTGAAATCCGCCGTCTGGCCGACCAGCCATTCCCGGGCGCGCTGGACCACCCGGCCCCCGCGCCGGCCGGACTGGGATGCCGAGCGGCATTCCCGCCGATCGACGGATGCGGATGCGGATGCGGATGCGGAACCGATCGTTCCGGCTGGATCGACTGGAGCAACCGTTCCGGTCGGAACAGTTGCTCCGCACGAGTCCGCCGTTCCAGCGCAATGCACCATTTTCGCCTGCGGAGGTGACGCAATGCGTAACATCATTTGAGGTTGACCTTCCTCGATCGCTCCGTCCCGGTTCGACCCGTCCCGGCCTATTACTGACAGTGCGCCCTTGGAAACAAAGAGTACGAAGGATCGGCCGGCAACCGCAACCACTTTTGGTGATGTCCCGACATGGATGCCCTCGGGCGATGTGCTGGCGCGTACCGATCCACCCCGCGCCCCTCTCCGCCAGGGCGCTGTCCGGGCAGGTCAGCGCCCTAGATGGACGAGCCGGTCAACCGGTTGCGCGGGCGATCGGCCCTGAGCATCGCCGTGGTCGCCGCGGACACGGCAGGACACATCGGGAGGCGGTGCGGCATCGTGCCGCGTCCGGCCAGCACGCCAGAGCGATGTCGTGATGTCGTGATGTCGTGATGTCGTGATGTCGTGACGTCACCGCGATACTCACGTCGACGGCAGGCGGCCTTGTTCGCTCCGGCTGCCGCTCCCCCGCGTCACCGTAACGACCCGATCGTCATCCGGCCGCTCCGCCTGACAGCACCGCGTGCCCGCAGCTGGGAGCGGTAGCGTTTATAAAGGTCAATATCCGGAAAGACCTTCAACGGCAGCGGTATCGGTCTCGATCGGGAAGGTCGTCGTGTTTCAACTGATCTGGATCTTGATCGCCGGGCTCGTCATCGGCCTGCTGGCCCGCCTCGTCGTCCGGGGGCCACAGAAGATCCCCCTATGGCTGACAGTAGTTATCGGCATTATCGGTGCGCTGGTTGGCAATATAGTCGCGGGAGCCATCGGCGTCGGCCACACCAGTGGCGTCGACTGGATACGGCATGTCCTGCAGGTCGGTGTCGCGGCCGGGCTCGTCGTCCTCGTGACGCCCGTGTGGATGAATCGACGATCTTAGCGGTCGGCGCTGGACGTTCATCCAGGGCCTGCCGGCGTTGTCGTGGCGGGCCGGCCATCCGCCCATACGATCATAAAATTTCCGGCGGCTACCGGGCCGGGGACCCCACAGCCCGGATGCGGTGGCGGGGCCGCTGGGAACCGGGGGCAGGATGTGTGTGTGGTCCTGCCAATTCACGACATCAACCCACTGCGCCGCAAGCCTGTCATAACCTGGCTGCTGATAGCGGTGAACGTCGCCGTCTTCGTGCTCTTCGAACCGGTCGTGACCTCAGTTGCCGGGGTCAGCACGTCGGTATCGCGGAACGTGTGCGAACAACAGCGCTTCTTCGACCAGTGGGGCGCGATTCCCGTGGAGATGCTGGCGAACCGGCCACTTGACCAGGTCCCGAGCGGCCGTTCGCCAGGTCTGAACGCCCGCGGTGAGGTACTGTGCCAGCTGGAGTCACCGCCGTCGTTTGTCAAGTCGCCCGTGCTCTCGGTGCTGACATCGATGTTCCTGCACGGAAGCTGGCTGCACTTGCTTGGGAACATGTTGTTCCTCGGTGTTTTCGGCAACAACATCGAGGACCGCATGGGACGGTTCCTGTATCTCATCTTCTACCTGGTGTGCGGATACACGGCCGCGTACGGGTTCGCGCTGTTCGAACCAGCCTCGACCACCACACTCATCGGCGCCTCCGGCGCGATCGCCGGCGTTCTCGGCGCCTACCTCGTGGTCTTCCCGCGGGCGCGGGTCATCGGCCTTGTCACGTTCCTGCTCTTCCTGCCGTTCTGGTTGCCGGCATGGATCGTGCTGGGCTTCTGGTTCCTGCTGCAGTACGTGTACTTCACCGGGATGGGTGTCGCCGACGGCGGCAGCGTGGCCTACGGGGCGCACGTGGTCGGGTTCGTGTTCGGCGCGCTGGCGGTCATCCCGTTTGTCCGTGAGCTGCGAGCCGCGGGACCCCCTCGCCGCCACGCGCCCGACCACCGGTGGGTCCGCCAGACTCCCTGGTCCTAGGCGGCTTCCTGGTCGAACGACGGCTTCCGGAACACGCCGCAAGAGCACCCGGCAGGCCGGCGGTCCCGACGGTCCCGACGGTCGACGGCCGCGCGGTCATGCGTTGTGCGTGCCCGACCGTCGACCAAACGGCTACCCAACAGCAACGGGCTCCGGCCGGCGCGGTCCACGACGCCGCTTCTTCTCGGCCTTCTCAGTGGGCTCGGCGGTCCGGGTTGGCGAAGGCAGCGCAACCTCGATGGCGACCGTCCGCCAGCCCTCGAAGACCTCCGCGGTCCCGAAACCATGTGCGGCCAAGGCGCTGGCCGCGCCGATGAGTTGTTCATACGTCCGCTGGTCGTCGACTTCGTCCGGGCCACCGGCCGCGGTGGAGTGCCGTACCACCGTGCAGCCGACCTGGAGCGACCCATCCGCGGGTGCTGTCGGTGACAGCGGCGCGCCCACACCGGTGCGCGTGAGCGTCCAGGTCCGGACGAACGTGAACGGCTCGTCCAGGCCGGCCGCCGGAAGACCGCCGACGTACTCTTCCAAGATCTTGACAACCCGCTCGACGGGTGCCGGACCTGAATCCGCACCGCCCCTACCTATCCGCATGGCGACGTCCTCCCTCACATATGAACGATCTCTGGACTGTGGCTGCCGCGAGTGACTCGCGAGAATCCGGTAGCGCATCTTCCCTGATGGCCTGGTTGCTTCCCGCACCGGGGTGTTCACGAGACATTGGCGACACATCGGTTCATCAGGCGTTTTAATGCTCAGACGAGGGTAAAAAACCCGTTAACCGTTCTGATCGGAGAGGTACCCGACGTGGAGTGCCGGAGCTGACGCCCTCGCAGGCCCACGGAACCTCGCTATGGACCGAAACCCGCCCAGAAAGGACCACCATGCGTACCCGCGTACAGGTTCCCATCGTCGCCCTGCTCTGGTTCGTTGTAGGCATCATCGTTGCGCTCAGCAAGAGTTACGAGGTTCACAACACTTCTCAGCTGGTCACCTTTGTCCTGACAGTGGCCCTCTGGCCGATTCCGGTACTCGGCGGGACCCTGACCGTCCAGTTCTGAGACCCGCCAGATGCCAGGCTTGCCAACGGCAACGGACTGTCAGGTGACCAGGTCGCCCTAGTCACCCGGTGGGGAGCGCAGCGGATGGGATCGACGGCGAGGCGACCGGGGTGAGAGCCGCGGCACGCGGTGCGCGCCGATGGGAGCGGGCAGCTGCCGATTACCCGGGAGCGGGGGCCGGGCGATACCAACTCGATTAGAATCTTGCTGTGTAATGTTACTTTTAGCGACAGACAACCCGGGGTCAGGCGGAGAATACGGTGTCGGAGAAATCTGCGAACGTGGCCGGGCCTACTGGGATCACACCGGACGCGATGCCGATCCGGGTGTTCCTGTTGGATGACCATGAGTTGGTCCGTCGCGGACTACGCGATCTTCTTGCCGGGGAACGCGGGATCGCCGTCATCGGCGAAGCCGATCGAGCTGACGGCGCGGATCAGGCGATCCTCGCCATGCGGCCCAACGTCGCTGTCCTCGACGCGCGCCTGCCGGACGGCAGCGGCATCGAGGTGTGCCGACAGGTCCGCTCACAGGACCCCGCAATCGCCTGTCTGATCCTCACCTCGTTCGACGACGAGGACGCTCTGTTCACTGCGATCATGGCCGGAGCCGCTGGATACGTGCTCAAGCAGATCCGTGGCACCGCGCTCGTGGACGCCGTGCGGCGGGTCGCGGCCGGTCAGTCGCTGCTGGACCCCACGGTCACACCGCGTGTACTGTGCCGCCTGCGGCAGGACTCCGACCAGGGCGGACGACTCGCCGGCCTGACCGACCAGGAGCGCCGCATTCTCGTGCTCATCGCTGAGGGGCTCACCAACCGGCAGATCGCCACCCGCATGTTCCTGGCGGAGAAGACGGTGAAGAACTACGTGTCCAGCCTGCTGTCCAAACTCGGCCTGGAGAGCCGGACCCAGGCCGCGGTGTTCGCCACCAGGCTCGGCAGCGACCACTAGGGCGGTCGCCGTCTGTCGACGGCGTTGCCCGGCTGGAACAATAACAGCACCTGCCCGAAAACACTGCGACAATTCGTCGGGGTTGACGGCCGTCCGGGGTCGACCTGATACGCCGACGGATGCGCGATCATGACCCCTGTCGCGTACCGGAGGCCCTGAGGAAATCCAGTAGGCCAAACGGTATGCGGTCAGGCGGCTCCTCCCAGGAACGGCCTGGTCACGAACGAGATGAAGAATGATCCAACAGCTACGGGATCGCGAAACGATCTGTTGGGCCCGTCTCTTCGCATACCCGCAGGCCCCAGGGGACGCTAGTCCGCGTCGTGGAGGGGTGCCACTTTGATCACCAAGGTCCTGGTCGCGAACCGCAGCGAGATTGCTGTTCGTGTCTTCCGAGCCGCGAACGAACTGGGCCTACGCACCGTCGCCGTCTATACGCCCGAAGACGTGGGCTCGTTGCACCGGATAAAAGCGGATGAAGCCTATGAACTGGGCGAACCGGGGCATCCCGTTCGGGGATACCTGGACGTGGACGCTCTGCTGGCCGTGGCGAAACGGGTGGGCGCGGACGCGTTGCACCCGGGCTATGGTTTCCTCTCGGAGAGCGAGGCGCTGGCCGAGGCGTGTGTGCTGGCCGGCGTCACCTTTGTCGGTCCCCCGCCAGAGGTGCTGCGCCTGACCGGGGACAAGGTCGCCGCCCGCGAGGCGGCGGTGGCCGCGGGCCTGCCGGTGCTGCGGGCCTCAGCTCCGCTGACGGACGCGGCGGCCGCCGCCGAAGCCGCCGAGGCGGTGGGCTTCCCCCTGTTCGTGAAGGCCTCGGCCGGTGGTGGCGGCCGGGGGCTGCGCCGGGTGCACCGATCCGAGGATCTCGCCGAGGCTGCGGCAAGCGCGATCCGGGAGGCCGCGGCGGCCTTCGGCGATGGGACAATTTTCCTTGAGCAGGCGGTGGACCGGCCCCGGCACGTCGAGGTACAGGTACTGGGCGACACGACCGGGAACGTCGTCCATCTCTACGAGCGGGACTGTTCAGTCCAGCGTCGCCATCAGAAGGTCGTCGAGGTGGCACCCGCACCGCGGCTTGATCCGGCTGTACGCGAGCGGCTGTGCGCGGACGCGCTCGCGTTCGCCCGGCATGTCGGCTATGTCAACGCCGGCACGGTCGAGTTCCTGGTCGCGGCCGACGGGGCGCACACCTTCATGGAGATGAACCCGCGCATCCAGGTGGAGCACACCGTGACCGAAGAGGTCACCGGCGTCGATCTGGTCGCGGCACAGCTGCGCATCGCCGCTGGCGCGAGCCTGGCCGGCCTGGGCCTCACCCAGGAGTCCATCACGATCCGCGGGGCCGCGGTGCAGTGCCGGGTGACCACCGAGGACCCGGCGGACGGCTTCCGCCCGGACACCGGAAAGATCACCCGCTACCAGTCCCCCGGCGGCCCGGGGGTCCGGCTGGACGGCGCGACCTACGAAGGTGCGGTGGTCACCCCGTATTTCGACTCCCTGCTGGTGAAGGTGACGACCCGGGGCACCACCTTCGAGCAGGCCACCGAACGCGCCCGCCGGGCGCTGGCTGAGTTCCGGGTGCGCGGTGTGCGCACGAACCTGAAGTTCCTGCGCCGGCTGTTGGCCGAGCCCGACTTCCTGGCGGGACACGTGACCACGTCCTTCCTGGACGAACGGCCCGCCCTGTCGGTCGGTGACAGCGGCGCCGACCGGACCAGCCGGCTGTTGGACCGGCTCGCGCACAGCACCGTCAACGGGCACCGGCGGCCGGCCACCGCCCTGGTCGACCCGGCGAGCCTGCTGCCTTCTCTGCCTCCTGGCATGGCGCCGGCCGGATCCCGCCAGTTGCTCACCGAGCTCGGACCGCGGGAGTGGGCGGCGAGGCTGCGGGCAGCCGAGCGGCTCGCGGTCACCGACACGACGTTGCGTGACGCCCATCAGTCGCTGCTCGCCACCCGGCTGCGGACCGCCGAGATTCTCGCGGCGGCGCCCGCCTACTCCAGGCTCACCCCTGGCCTGCTGAGCCTGGAGTGCTGGGGCGGGGCAACCTACGATGTCGCGCTGCGGTTCCTGGCGGAGGACCCGTGGGAACGGCTTGCCGCCATTCGCGAACGCGTGCCGAACATCTGCCTGCAGATGCTGCTACGCGGACGCAACGCGGTCGGCTATACCCCCTACCCTGACGATGTGGTCCGGGCGTTCGTCGCGGAGGCGGCCGCAACTGGTATCGACATCTTCCGTGTGTTCGACGCGCTGAACGACATCGAACAGATGCGGCCAGCGATCGACGCGGTCGTCGAGGCCGGGGCGGTCGCCGAGGGCACGCTGTGTTACACCGGTGACCTCGCGGATCCGGCGGAACCGATCTACACCCTTGACTACTACCTCCGGCTGGCCGACGAGCTCGTCGCCGCGGGAGCGCACGTACTGGCGGTCAAGGACATGGCCGGGCTGCTGCGCCCAGCCGCGGCGCGCATCCTGGTGACGGCGCTGCGGGCAAACTTCGACCTGCCCGTTCACGTGCACACCCACGACACCGCCGGTGGTCAGCTCGCCACGCTGCTCGCGGCGGCCGACGCCGGTGCCGACGCCGTCGACGCCGCGGCCGCGCCGCTGTCCGGCGGGACCAGCCAACCGAACATGTCCGCGCTGGTCGCCGCTACCGACCACACCCCACGCGCGACCGGGATCGACCTTGCCGCCTTGTCCGCCATGGAACCGTACTGGGAGGCGGCGCGTGACCTCTACGCGCCTTTCGAGGCTGGTCTGCGGGCGCCGACCGGTGCCGTGTACCGCCATGAGATCCCCGGCGGGCAACTGACGAACCTGCGGCAGCAGGCGATCGCGCTCGGGCTGGGCGCGAAATGGTCACAGGTGCAGGAGTGCTACGCCCTGGCCAACGACCTGCTCGGTAAACCCATCAAAGTCACTCCGACCAGCAAGGTCGTCGGCGACCTGGCGCTGTTCATCGCGAGCGGCGACATCGACGTCGCTGTCCTGCGGGAGCATCCACAACGCTACGACCTGCCCGCGAGCGTCCTGGGTTACCTGGCGGGCGAACTCGGTACCCCACCCGCGGGCTTTGCCGAGCCGTTCCGCGAGCGGGCCCTTGCCGGCCGGCGCCCGGCCGCGCCAGCGGCCGAGCTCAGCGCCACAGACGCCGCCGCGCTCCGCGGCGCCGGCCGGCGTGAGACGCTGTCCCGGCTGCTGTTCCCGGGTCCGTGGCGGGACTACGCCGCGGCGTTGGCCGCATACGGCAACAGTTCGGCGATCCCCA
Organism: Protofrankia sp. Cj3; assembly: GCF_917627355.1. Taxonomy (NCBI): domain Bacteria; kingdom Bacillati; phylum Actinomycetota; class Actinomycetes; order Frankiales; family Frankiaceae; genus Protofrankia; species Protofrankia sp. Cj3. The sequence goes on from NZ_CAKJTR010000074.1 coordinate 18,547, forward strand.
CCGAGGAGTTCTTCTACGGTCTCACGCCGGGCAAGCCAGTGGTTGTCACGGTTGAACCGGGTGTCGAAACCATCGTCGAACTACACGACATCGGTGGGCCGGACGACGCGGGCATGCGCACCCTCTATCTGCGGGTCAACGGACAGCCACGGCCTGTGTCGGTACGGGACAACTCGATCGCACCGGCGTCCACGGCCGCTCGGCGTGCTGATCCGGGTGATCCGGCGCAGATTCCCGCCGGGCTGCCCGGCCTGGTCACCTACACAGTCACTGTTGGTGATCATGTTGGCCAAGGTGATCGGCTCGCGACCATCGAGGCCATGAAGATGGAGGCCGCCGTCACCAGCCCGCATCCGGGAACCGTCGTCGAGCTGCTCCGTTCGTCCGGCGTCTCGGTCGAGGTCGGTGACCTTCTGCTCGTCGTCACCCCGGACCCGGCCACCGGCTGACCGGGTAGCCCGGCCCTGGGCCCGGCCGTGGCCCCGATCGTCCACGCGGCCGCGGTCAGGCCCAGGGCCGTGGCGGACCGTCGGCAAGCCCGATGGGCGTTGGGGTGTCGTTGTGATGATGCCGAGAACGCCCGTCCGGCAATGGTGAGGCGACCGTACGCGGTTATACGCGGTTACGAGGCGGCGAGGAAGCGGTCGAGGACGCGGACGCCGAAACGCAGCGACTCGACCGGCACCCGCTCATCCACGCCGTGGAACATCCCGGCGAAGTCCAGGCCCGCGGGCAGCAGCAGTGGGGAGAAACCGAAGCAGCGGATTCCGAGCCGAGAGAAGGACTTGGCGTCCGTGCCGCCCGAGAGCATGTAGGGGACGGCTCGGGCGGCCGGGTCCTCGGCCCGCAGCGCGCTGGCCATGGCGTCCACCAGCGGTCCGTCAAACCCGGTCTCCAGCGCCTGGTCGTAGACGACCCAGTCACGGCGGACCGCCGGGCCGATCAGTTCATCGATCTGGCGGAGGAACTCCTCCTCCTGGCCGGGCAGGAAACGGCCGTCGACATAGGCGGTGGCCTCCCCCGGGATGACGTTGACCTTCTCACCGGCGTCGAGCTGCGTCGGGTTCACCGTGTTGCGGATCGTGGCTCCGATCATCCGGGCGATCGGCCCCAGTTTGGCGATTGTGGTCTCCAGGTCCTCGGCGTGTACGTCGATGCCGAGTGCGTCGCCGACGGAGTCGAGGAACATCCGGACGGTCGGGGTCAAGACGATCGGGAACCGGTGGCGGCCCAGCCGCACGATCGCCTCGCACAGCGCGGTGACCGCGTTGTCATCGTTGATCATTGATCCGTGCCCGGCCCGGCCGGCAACGGTGAGCTTCATCCAGGCGATGCCCTTCTGGGCCGTTTCGATGGGGTAAAGGCGCAGGTCGTCGGAGATCGTGTAGGAGAAGCCACCGACCTCGCTGATGGCCTCGGTGCAGTCCGCGAACAGGTGCGGATGATTGTCGACCAGCCAACGGGCGCCCAGGACTCCGCCAGCCTCCTCGTCGGCCACAAAGGCGAGAACCAGGTCACGCGGTGGGCGGCGGCCGGACCGGACAAGATCACGAATGACCGCGAGGGTCATTGCGTCCATGTCCTTCATGTCGACGGCGCCCCGGCCCCACAGGCAGCCGTCGAGGATCTCGCCCGCGAAGGGATGCACCCGCCAGTCCGCCGGATCCGCCGGTACCACGTCGAGATGACCGTGGATGAGCAGCGGCGCCCGGCTCGGGTCAGCCCCTTCGACCCTGGCGATGACGCTGGCACGGCCCGGCTCGGATTCCAGCACGGTCGCATCAAGGCCGACCTCGGTGAGCTTGGCGGCAACATACTCGGCGATGGCCCGCTCGTTGCCGTCACCGCTCCCCCGGTTCACCGAGTCGATCCGCAGCAGGTCCCGGCAGATCTCCACAACCTCGTCCTGCGCGGTTACGTCAGGTAGCGAAAGGTGATCAGATGCGACGGATGTGGGTGTTGTTGTGTCATTGACGGTTGGGTTGTTGCTTACCATGGGGTTAGTTTGCCAGTGTGTTGCAAGATCATTTTTAGCATGAAGCATCGTCAACAGCGTTGACTAACGTAGTACAAGGCCGCCAGGCCAGGCTGTCCTCCCAGCACCCTCGGGCAGCCCGCGGCACGCCCTCCCGGGGATACTCGCGTGCGGAACCAGACAGAAATACCCCGAGTAAACAAAGATGCCTGTTTTTCCTGTCACATCAGGCCAGTGCGTACCTGTTGTTCATCAGCCCGGAATACGGATTTTGCAACCCCGCCCTAATCTCACCGACGGACTTCGGGCCCGCCACCGGCAGGCCCGGTATCGCGACCCAGGGACAAGGCGGAGAATGACACGCACACGCCAGCCGGTCAGCCGGCGGGCATTTTTCCCGGCGTCCGGTCGAACAGCAGCCGGCGTGACCGGCGCAGCCAGGGGCCGCCGCGTCGCGGCACTCATGCTGACATCGATGATAACGGTAATCCTGCTTGGTCAATCCACCCCGGCGCAAGCGGCCGACTCCACTCAGTACGGTGGCGACACCTCTCGCGGCCTGGGTGTCGCCATTCCGTTCAGTGGTTTCACCGACCGCAACGGACGGCCGGCTACGATCTCGGGTGCGGTGGGCGCGGACCTCGTCCTGGGCTCAACCGCCCAGCCATATCTACCGTGCCAGAACTTCAACCCTCAGACCGGTACCGGTGACACCTTTGTGAATGCCTGCGAGGTGCGCGGGAGCTACGCCACCTACACGCGTTTCGCGGCCGGCAACGGAATCCTCTTCCCGCACGGCTACTTCATGCCCGACACACAGCCCGACCTGGTCAACGGCGGTTCGCTGCGGACGGGCTGGGGGGCGCGCACGGCCGGGCTCTCGCTGGAGTTCTACCCTGACGTCACCCGTGACCAGGAGTACGTGCACTCCCGTTTCTACGTCGACCGGTTCAACCACCGGGCGAACGGCTGGACCTACTCCGCCTACGTGGGGACCATCAGGCTCGCCACCCTGGCGGACCCGGGCACCGCCCAGATCACCGGAAACGTGACCAGGGGCGGGGCCACACCCGCCAAGAACGAGATCAGGTTCACGGTCTTCGGCGGCGACGCCCGTTCGTCCGCGGGATACCCGATCTCCTCATTCGCGGTCACCTACAGCTCTGGTGCCCCCGGCTGGACCACCGGAGCGATGTACGCCGGGGCGCAGCGCGTCACCGTTGACGACACCGCCACCGGCCACCAGTGCATCTATGATCTCCAGCGCATCACCGGTGCGAACAACCGGGTGGACTTCGACGTCGCCCAGCCCGGCTTCGGTCGCGGCGGCGGTCGGTGCAACTTCGGGTGAGGCAGCCGCCCCATACGGCCGGGCACGCGAACGGACGATCATAAGGCGACGGAGCACGAAGGATGCCAGTCGTGTTAATTACCACGGCTGGCGCCGGTGACCGCCTAGTTTGGTGGGGTGCGACGAATTGCTGCGGGATCACGTGATAGAAGGCCGCCCGCACGCCGTGGATACGGGCGGCCGGCCATAGCCATGGCCGGCCTGTGCATCGGAATCACGGTCATGCTCCTCGCCTGCGACGCCCGGAACGCATCGACCGGACCAGCCGCGGCCGTTGACTGCCGGGAACCCGGAGTAACCAGGGACCAGATCAAGCTGGGACTACTGTATCCCGATACCGGAAACGTGGCGTCGCTCTTCCTCCCTTTCCGCGCGGGTGTTGACGCCCGCCTGGGCGTCGTGAACAGCGCTGGTGGCATAAATGGCCGAAAGATAACGTACACCTGGCGCGACGACGAATCACAAACCGCTGCCAACCTTGCCGCGGCCCGTGCCCTGGTCGACACCGACGACGTCTTCGGAATCATCGAATCGACCTCGGTGGCGAGCGGTTCAGCCGCATTTCTGCACGACCGCGGGATACCGGTCACCGGTACATCCCTGGAAACAGTATGGACAATTTACGACAACATGTTCAGCTACTCCAACCTGATCGCCAACAACGCGTCCATCACAACCTGGGGTGACTTTGTCGCCGCGCATGGCGGCCACAGCGCCGTCGTGGCGCAGGCGGCCTTCTCCGCCACGTCGCTCAGCTTCGCCGACGAACTGACCGCGAGCCTGCGGTCAGCGGGTGTCCGAGTCGTCGGCAACCTCGACGTGACAGGCCCCATCGATGCCGCCGACGTCGGTCGACGTATCAAGGCCAGCGGAGCGGACGTCCTCGTCGGGGCCGTGACCGCCATCTCCTTCGGCCAGGTCGTCGCGGCCGCCCGGGCCGCCCGGGCCGGATTACGGATCATTCTCTCACCAACCGGCTACGACCAGAACATTCTGCGCACCTTCGGCGACGCCCTCGCCGGTGTCTACATCTTCGTCGACTACACCCCCTTTGAAACCGGCACACCCGCGCATCAGGAATTCCTCCGAGCCGTGCCCTCTTACGCGCCGCAACTGCAGCCACCGAATCAACAGGCCGCGCTCTCCGGCTGGATCTCGGCCGACATGTTCCTGCGCGGGCTCGCCGACGCCGGGTACTGCCCGACCCGCCAGCGCTTCATCACCGCGCTGCGGGGGGTGCACGACTACAACGCGCACGGCTTGCTGCCCGCTCCGGTGGACTTCGCCACCGGCTTCGGTCAGCTCAACCGTTGCTACACGTTTCTACAGGTCAGCCCGGACGGCAGCCGCTTCCAGCCCGTCCCGCCCACGCCGCTGTGCGGCTCACGCCTTGGCTGACCGCGGGTCTCGGCGACGCTACTGCGGGCCGAAGACCAGCGTGACGCTCTGGGCACCGGCGGCAGCGTCCGAGGAGATCCTGACGTTCTGATTGTATCCCGTGAAGATCAGTTCCATCGAGCTGTCGGACTTGATCTGCTGCTGGAAGGTATAGCCGGCGGCGGGCATCGCCTGCCGGTAGTACCGGATCGCCGCGTCCCCGGTCACACCGCTCAACGCGAGGGTCACTCCGGTGCCCTCGGAGGCAAGGACCGTCGGCGTCGCACCCTTGGGAAACGGGAAGTGCTTGGGGACGGCTGTTCCCTGCAGCGCGGCGAGCCCCGTCTTCGCGCTGGCCGCCGCGCTTGCCGTCGCCGTCGGGACCGCCGGCCGGGCCACATCAAGATCGGTGGGCAGATCGGTCGGCAGATCGGCGGGCAGGGCCGCGACGGAGGAGGCGCCAGCCGCTGACACCGACGGCGGGGGCACGGCAGGCGTGGAGCCGCCGCATCCACCGAGCAGGAACAGCAGACCGAGCGTGGCAC
>NZ_CAKJTR010000075.1:0-16564 GCF_917627355.1 Protofrankia sp. Cj3
CGGTCGACCCGCACGAGGTACTGCGCATTCTCGGCCCGCGCCAGGTGCAGTTGCACCTGGTGGACCAGGTGCAGGAGGTCTATCGCTCGCAGGGCGTGTCGATCCACGACAAGCACATAGAGATCATCATCCGCCAGATGCTCAAGCGGGTGAACGTGCTGGAGTCGGGTGAGACCACCCTCCTGCCCGGTGAGCTGGTCGAGCGGGCGCGCTTCGAGGAGGAGAACCGCCGGGTGGTCGAGTCCGGTGGGCAGCCGGCATCGGCCCGTCCGGTTCTCATGGGCATCACCAAGGCGTCACTTGCGACCGAGTCCTGGCTGTCGGCGGCCTCCTTCCAGGAGACGACGCGAGTGCTCACCGACGCCGCGATCAATGCCCGGTCGGACTCGCTGGTCGGCCTGAAGGAGAACGTCATCATCGGCAAGCTCATCCCGGCGGGTACCGGCATCTCCCGATACCGCAACATTCGGGTCGAGCCGACCGAGGAGGCGCGGGCGTCCATGTACTCGGTGGGCGGTAACTATGAGGACGGCGCGACCGTCGAGTACGGCGCGTTCGGTACTGGTAGCGGTCAAGCTGTGCCGTTGGATGATTTTGACTACCGCAGCACAGGGGGCGACTACCGATAGCCCGTCCCGCGGGAGAGCCCTGGGGCCCAGGCCACGCGAAAATGTTCACGATCGCGTGGCCTGGGGCTCCCGCCGGATCGGCGCGAAGCCGGTCTGACAGTTCCAGGCCTGTCTGCCGTGTCTTCACCGGACACGCCACCACGGCTGAGCATCCCCAGGAAACACGGCGCTGCCCGGATACCTCCCTGGAGGTATCCGGGCAGCGCCTTCGGTGTGTCAGCGGTCCGTGCTGAATTCTGGACGCCGCTGGCGAGCCAGGTCAGCCGACGGTCCGGGACATACCGTTGTTGTTCTCCCTCCTGGCTGTCTGCCGCAGCTGGCCGCGGGCCAGCTGCGCGTAGATTCCACCGGTTTTGACCAGCCGGTCGTGCGGGCCGGCCTCCACCACGGTGCCCTTTTCCATCACGTAGATACGGTCCGCGGCGGTGGTCATCGTCATTCGATGGGCCACGAGCAGGCAGCTGCGATCGGCGAGAAGACGTTCGAAGGACACCCGAAGCATTTCCTCAGTCAGTGCGTCAAGGTTCGACGTAGCCTCGTCGAGGATGATCGTCCGTGGATTCTGGACCAGGACCCGAGCGATGGCCAGCCGTTGCCGTTCGCCACCCGAGATCTCGTATCCATCGCAGCCGACCGGGGTGTGGATCCCGTCCGGCAGGGAACGGACCACGGTGACGAGACCAGTCGCCTCGAGTGCCGCCCAGAGCTCGTCCGCGGTCGCGGTGGGATTCCCGAAGCGGAGGTTCTCGGCAATGGTACGGCGTTGGATGAATGCTTCCTGGGAGACGAATCCGACCGCGGCTCGCGCCTGCTCGGCGGTGAGTTCAAGGATATCCCGCCCGCCTAGCAGCACTCGCCCGGAAGTGGGCGCCAGGAGCCCGCTCGCGAGGTAACAGAGCGTGGTCTTGCCCGCGCCGCTGAATCCGACGACGGCAACCGTCTCGCCTCTGCGCACGACGATATCCACCGATCGGACCGCCCAGTCGGGCGCGGGTACGTCAGGCGCGTAAGAATAGGAGACGTTCGCCAGGACGAGATCACCGTGCACCGGCGGCCGGGGAATGCCGGCCGGATCTGAAACCGCTGGTTCGGCTTGCGACACGATTTCTTCCGGTGGCCGCGGGCGATCAACTGATGTCAGCGGTCTCACGTTACTGTGGTTCGCCACGCGAGGCCGCTCCAGCGGAATGTCGAGGAAGGCCAGAATGCGGATGAGGGAGGATTCGCCATCAAACAGCTGGGTGCGCAGGTCGGCAAAACCGGCGATTGCGCGAAAGGCCAGGAAGAGCACGCTGAGGAACGCCACGAACGTGCCGGTCGTCATTATCCGCTCCAGCGAGAGCCACGCTCCGAACCCGATCGCGGTCATGGTTGCCAGCACTGCACTGGCCGCGGAGATGAACTGTAGACGGGCGAATACCTGGACCCGGGTACGGACCGCTGTCGCGATAGCCGCGTCCAGCCGTTCGAACTCCTCCTGACCGGCGCCCTGCGCGCGGAACGCACGCAGGTGCAGCGCGCCAGCCGTCCCAGCCAGCTCTATGACGTGATCGACCAGCCGGGTGTGTCGCTCGGCCTCCACCCGGCTGATTTCCCGGATGCGCGCACGAATCAATCGCAGCAGGACGAGTGGAATCGCACCGATCGCGCCGACCGCGACCGCGAGCCGCCATTCCAGCAGAAAGGCGGTCACACCGGCGGCGAGGAGCTCGACTGCCATTGTCGCGATGGCGGGTAGGCAGACGGCGCCGGCGATCTGTACCTTGGCCGTATCAATGGTGAAGAGCGTGACAATATCCCCGTGCCGTGTCCGCATGAAGCGAGGGAACGGCAGAGCGACCGTGTGCTCGTGCAGGTCGCGGCGGATCTGGAAAGCAAGCCGTTCGCTGAGATAGCCGATCAGTATATGTTGCAGGGTGGCTACGAGGGCGCTGAGCACAAAAGCGCCGAGCATGAGGAAGACAGGGAGAAGTATTCCGCGCGTCTGTAGCTGTAGCAGCCACTCGTCAATGAGGTCGCGGATTGCGAACGGCGCCACGGCCAGTGCCGCCGCGCCGAGCAGGGCGAGCCCGGCGTGTGCTATAGCGGCTTTGTTCTGGTCCCTGATGAAACGTTCGATTCGAACGGCGTCAGGATTGCCGGTAAGCCGGGCGAACAGGCGCCCATACAGCCAGGAGACGATAGCGCATGTCTTCAGCAGCACTGCCGTCAGCGAGGTCCGCTGGTGGCTCGGTTGGCTGAGCCATTCGCTGGTCCCGGCGGACGGCTGGCGAGATGTTGTCATCTTGTGAGCCGTTTGCCTGATGTTTTGTTCGGGGCTTAGTCGTCGCTGCGCTGAATTTTCGCGCGGGTGCTGACGGGAGGATTGCCGCCGTGGTAGCCGGCAGCCTCGTCGTCAGCGTCATCGGTGTCGTCCGTGTTATCGGTGGCGGCGGTCGCCGCCTCGCGGTCGCCGCCACCGATTTCCGTCACGGCTGCGCGCACCTCACCGGTACGGATGCTCAGCACTTCCTGGCTGGTGGTGCCGCCGTTTGTCGGGGTACGGGTGACCAGCGATGCGAGGGCCGTCCCGGCAACAGCTTCAGCTGCGCTGAAAACGGAAATCTCCACGTCCTCGGATACCTCGATAATCAACCCGAAAGTGCTTGACGGGGTGATTTCTCGATTATGGTCGAGATGCCGGAGAGAAGTAGGCATGATTCCTCCATCGTAGTCATCCGAACTGACGGTGACAAAATTGAAGTTATCGGGACGTGGATTAGTGGGCAAGGAGTCAACATCATGACTCGGCTCACACCGTTCCTAGTGCCGGAATTAGTCTCGAAGGTGACACGTAGCCGGCGGCCTTGGCCTCGATATCGTTGGTGATTTGCTTGTCAGCACGACGGCTCAACCAATTTTCGCGGGCGCCGGAAAATGTGGCCACGGATTGTGACGCGCGCCGCCGCCAGTCGGCTGGGTGTCCACCGCATCAACCGCATTGACCGCATTCATCGTCAGCTGGACGTGCTTGGGTAGTGTCTCACTGGTGGCTGGGGGCGAGCGAGGCGGCGGAAGCCGGAAACGGGCGCTGTTCGTGCGGCGGCTGAGTGAAATCCTCGACATGGCGGAGCCCGAGGTTGTCGCGCGGCTGTGTCTCGACCGGCGCACCGGTGTCCGGGTCAACCGGCTGTCACCGCTGGGTGCCGCCGAGGTCCACCGGGCGATCGCCGAGCTCGGACTCACCCTTGACCCGCTCGGCTGGTGTCCCGACGGCTACCTCCTCGGGGGCGAGAAGCGGGTCCTGTCGGCGTCGGAGCTCTTCGCCGGTGGCCATGTCTACATCCAGAACATCTCCAGCCTTGTGCCCGCGCTTGCCCTCGAGCCGGAACCGGGAGAGTCGATCATTGACCTGTGCGCGGCGCCCGGCGGGAAGACGGCGCATATCGCCGCGCTTGTCGGCAACGACGCGAGCCTGTGGGCGAACGACGGCATCAAGCCCCGGCTGGACAAGCTGCGTGCGGTGACGCGGCAGTTCCATGTCCGGCTCGCCGCCGCCACCTGTCACCCCGCCCAGTACGCGGACAAGTTCGTCACCGGCCGGTTCGACCGGGTCCTGCTGGACGCTCAGTGCACCGGAGAGGGCCTGGTCGACCTGCGTGACCCCGCCGCGCTGCGGTACTGGAACGAGGAGCGGGTGAGGAACTACGGCTGGTTGCAGCGCAAGATGCTGGTCGCGGCCTGCCGGCTGCTGCGTCCTGGCGGCATCCTGGTCTACTCGACCTGCACGTTCGGGCCGGAGGAGAACGAAGCTCCGCTGAGCTATCTGTTGCGCCACCATCCCGTTGAGGTGTGCCCGATCGAGGTCGACATCGACGCCTGGGCGCCGGGCGCGTGGCGGCCGGGCCTGCGCCGCTGGCGCTCGGAGGCGTTTGATCCGGCGCTCGCCGGGGCACGACGGATCCTGCCGGGCGGGGAGTTCGAGGGCTTTTTCGTCTGCAAGCTGCGGAAGCTGTCGGACTAAGAGCGCCCGGCAATAGGGGCGTGGATCAAGGAGCGGGGCTGGGGTGCGTGCATCGCGAGGCGGCGGAGGGAGTCACCGGAGGTGTTGGGTGGCGACCGACGACAACGCGGTGAGGTGCGTGTCCTGGCCCCGCGACGCCGCGTCCCCTGTTGCCGGGCGCGCTAAGCCGACTGGACTGAGCCGACTGGACTGAGCCGACTGGACTGAGCCGACTGGACTGAGCCGACTGGGCCGGGCGCGGTCGCGGCACGGTGACCCCGATTCGACATACCCGTTACCGGTTCTGTAGTCTCGGTTCCTGCGGCGCTGTGCGCTGCAGGTTTGACCTGTGTCTTGCGCCATCCACTGGCGCCGTGGCCCGTCCTGCCGGGCCGGCGGCGACTTCGGACGGCCCGGCTCCACGTCAGGTGGGCGGGCGCACCTCCACGGCAGACCACTCGGGTTACCCGGGGGTTTTTCGAGAGTGAGCGACACGCCCGACCGCGTGGGTCGGACACAGCCGACATAACAGCAGGTACCGGCAGGACGGAAGAGGAACGGGAGCGGCGTTGCCGACGATCCAGCAGTTGGTCCGCAAGGGCCGGCAGGACAAGGTCGAGAAGACCAAGACCCCGGCACTCAAGGGGAGCCCGCAGCGTCGTGGCGTGTGCACCCGCGTCTACACGACCACGCCCAAGAAGCCCAATTCGGCGCTTCGCAAGGTCGCCCGCGTCCGGCTCCACAGCGGGATGGAGGTCACGGCCTACATCCCCGGGGTGGGGCACAACCTGCAGGAGCACTCGATCGTCCTGGTCCGCGGCGGCCGGGTGAAGGACCTTCCGGGCGTCCGTTACAAGATCGTACGCGGGACGCTGGACACCCAGGGCGTCCGCAACCGCAAGCAGGCGCGCAGCAAGTACGGAGCGAAGAAGGAGAAGGCCTGATGCCACGCAAGGGCCCGGCTCCCAAGCACGCCGTCGTCGTCGATCCGGTCTACGGCTCACCGCTGGTGACAGCGCTGGTCAACAAGGTTCTCCTGAGCGGCAAGAAGTCGCTGGCCGAGCGGATCGTCTACGGCGCGCTCGAGGGTGCCCGGGAGAAGACCGGCAATGACCCCGTGGTCACGCTCAAGCGTGCCCTCGACAACGTCAAGCCGACCCTGGAGGTGCGCAGCCGCCGGGTTGGCGGCGCCACCTACCAGGTGCCGGTCGAGGTGCGCTCGAGCCGGAGCACCACCCTCGCGCTTCGCTGGCTGGTGGGCTACGCCCGGCAGCGGCGTGAGAAGACCATGACCGAGCGCCTCATGAACGAGCTGATCGACGCGAGTAACGGTCTCGGCGCGAGCGTGAAGCGGCGCGAGGACACCCACAAGATGGCGGAGTCCAACAAGGCCTTCGCCCACTACCGCTGGTAACTAACATGTCTGCTGACGTACGTGCCGCGCTGGCTTCGACCCGCAACATCGGGATCATGGCCCACATTGACGCGGGCAAGACCACGACCACCGAGCGGATCCTTTTCTACACCGGCGTCAATTACAAGATCGGTGAAGTCCATGATGGCGGTGCCACCATGGACTGGATGGAGCAGGAGCAGGAGCGGGGGATCACGATCACCTCCGCTGCCACCACCTGTATGTGGCGTGACCACACCATCAACATCATCGATACCCCGGGGCACGTCGACTTCACGGTCGAGGTGGAACGCTCGCTGCGTGTCCTCGACGGCGCCGTCGCGGTCTTCGACGCCGTGGCCGGGGTCGAGCCGCAGAGCGAGACGGTCTGGCGCCAGGCTGACCGCTACAACGTCCCGCGGATCGCGTTCGTCAACAAGATGGACCGGGTCGGCGCTGAGTTCCACCGCTGCGTGGACATGATGGTTGACCGCCTCGCCGCGACACCGGCCGTCATCCAGCTCCCGTGGGGTGTCGAAGCCGACTTCAAAGGTGTCATCGACCTGGTTGCCATGAAGGGCCTGCTCTGGCACACCGAGGACAAGGGCGCCTCCTACGAGACCGTCGACATCCCGCGTGACCACGCCGAGGCCGCGCAGGAGTGGCGGGACAAGCTCGTCGAGACCGTCGCCGAGAACGACGACAGCCTGATGGAGCTGTATCTCGAGGGCGAGGAGCCGAGCGAGGAGCAGCTGCGGGCGGCACTGCGCCGGGCGACCCTGGTCGGCTCGGTGAATCCCGTCCTGTGCGGCTCGGCGTTCAAGAACAAGGGCGTGCAGCCGATGCTCGACGCCGTCGTGGACTACCTGCCGAGCCCGCTGGACATCGGTGTCACGATCGGCCACGCGATGGGCCGCGAGGAGAACGAGGTCGCGCGCCGGCCGGACGAGAGCGAGCCCTTCTCCGCGCTCGCCTTCAAGATCATGACCGATCCGTACGTCGGGAAGCTGACCTACATCCGGGTCTACTCGGGACGGCTCACCGCCGGCTCACCGGTGCTGAACTCGACCAAGGACCGCAAGGAGCGGATCGGTCGCATCCTGCAGATGCACGCCAACCACCGCGAGGATCGCGACGGTGTCGGCGCGGGCCAGATCGTCGCGGTGGTCGGCCTGAAGAACACGACCACCGGTGACACGCTCTGCGACCCGAACAGCCCGATCATCCTGGAGTCGATGACCTTCCCGGCCCCGGTCATCAGCGTCGCGATCGAGCCGAAGACCAAAGCCGACCAGCAGAAGCTGGGTACGGCTATCGGCCGCCTCGCCGAGGAGGACCCGACCTTCCAGGTCCGGACCGACGACGAGACCGGTCAGACGATCATTGCGGGCATGGGCGAGCTGCACTTGGACGTACTCGTCGACCGGATGCGCCGCGAGTTCGGTGTCACCGCCAACGTCGGCAAGCCGCAGGTCGCCTACCGCGAGACCATCCGCCGCAAGGTCGAGAAGGTCGACTACACGCACAAGAAGCAGACCGGTGGCTCGGGGCAGTATGCCCGAGTGATCATCGATCTCGAGCCTTCCGGCGGTGACGGCGGTGGTTACGAGTTCGCGAACAAGGTCACCGGTGGCCGCATCCCACGCGAGTACATCCCGTCCGTCGACGCTGGCTGCCAGGAGGCGATGGAGTTCGGTGTCCTCGCCGGCTACCCCCTCGTCGACGTGAAGGTCACCCTGACCGATGGTCAGTACCACGATGTCGACTCGTCCGAGCTCGCTTTCAAGATCGCCGGTTCGATGGCTTTCAAGGAGGCGGCCCGCAAGGCCGACCCGGTTCTGCTCGAGCCGATGATGGCGGTCGAGGTCACCACCCCTGAGGACTACATGGGTGACGTGATCGGCGACCTCAACTCACGGCGTGGGCAGATCCAGGCCATGGACGAGCGGGCCGGCGCGCGCATCGTCAAGGCGACCGTCCCGCTGTCGGAGATGTTCGGTTACGTCGGAGACCTGCGGTCGAAGACATCCGGCCGGGCTTCCTACTCGATGCAGTTCGACTCCTACGCCGAGGTCCCGGCGGGGGTTGCCAAGGAAATCATCGCGAAAGCACGCGGGGAGTGACGGGTGGCCGGGGCGGGGCCTAACCAGCGCCGCACCAGGCCCGACACGACCACGATCATTAGCACGGCACGACACCACCCGTCCTTGGAGGGACACCCGTGGCGAAGCAGAAGTTCGAGCGGAACAAGCCGCATGTCAACATCGGTACCATCGGTCACATCGACCATGGCAAGACCACGCTGACCGCGGCCATTACCAAGGTCCTGCACGACGCACACCCCGAGCTGAACCCCTTCACGCCGTTCGACCAGATCGACAAGGCGCCGGAGGAGAAGGCCCGCGGCATCACGATCTCGATCGCCCACGTCGAGTACCAGACCGACAACCGGCACTACGCCCACGTTGACTGCCCCGGTCACGCCGACTACATCAAAAACATGATCACGGGTGCCGCCCAGATGGACGGCGCGATCCTGGTCGTGTCGGCCACCGACGGCCCGATGCCGCAGACCAGGGAGCACGTGCTGCTCGCTCGCCAGGTCGGCGTGCCTTACATCGTCGTGGCGTTGAACAAGGCCGACATGGTCGACGACGAGGAGATCCTCGAGCTCGTCGAGCTCGAGGTGCGTGAGCTGCTGAGCTTGTACGAGTTTCCGGGTGACGACGTGCCGGTGGTTCGCGTCTCGGCGCTCAAGGCGCTTGAGGGCGACAAGGAGTGGGGCGCGAAGCTGCTGGAACTCATGCAGGCTGTCGACGACTCCATCCCGGAGCCCGAGCGCGACATCGACAAGCCCTTCCTCATGCCGATCGAGGACGTCTTCACGATCACCGGCCGTGGCACCGTTGTCACCGGTCGGGTGGAGCGAGGCGTTGTCAAGGTCAGTGAGACCGTCGAGATCGTCGGTATCCGACCGGATGTCACCACGACGACCGTCACCGGTGTCGAGATGTTCCGCAAGCTGCTCGACGAGGGGCGTGCCGGTGACAACGTCGGTCTGCTCCTGCGTGGGGTGAAGCGCGAGGACGTCGAGCGCGGCCAGGTCGTTGTCAAGCCGAAGTCGATCATGCCGCACACCAACTTCGAGGCGCAGGTCTACATCCTCAGCAAGGACGAGGGTGGCCGCCACACGCCGTTCTTCAACAACTACCGTCCGCAGTTCTACTTCCGGACCACGGACGTGACCGGTGTCGTGACCCTTCCTGAGGGCACCGAAATGGTCATGCCGGGCGACAACACCGAGATGACGGTCGAGCTTATCCAGCCGATCGCCATGGAGGAGGGCCTGCGGTTCGCCATCCGTGAGGGTGGCCGGACCGTTGGCGCCGGTCGCGTCACCAAGATCCTCAAGTAGTCGCCGCGAGCGGCGGGCCGCGGGCCCTGTGGGGCCTTTCCGCCCGCCGCTCGCGCGGTGCACAGACTTGTCAACAAGCGGTACATCCGGCGGCAGCTCCGGCCAGGAACGGACCCTGCAGGGCCAGCGAGCCGGACGAGACAGACAGGACAGGCGAAGCCCACCATGGCGGCACAGAAGATCCGCATCCGGCTCAAGGCCTACGACCACGAGATCATCGATAGTTCGGCGCGAAAGATCGTCGAGACGGTGACGAGGACTGGTGCGCAGGTCGCGGGACCGGTGCCGCTGCCGACGGAGAAGAACGTCTACTGCGTGATCCGGTCGCCGCACAAGTACAAGGACAGCCGTGAGCACTTTGAGATGCGCACGCACAAGCGGCTGATCGACATTCTTGACCCGACGCCGAAGACGGTCGACTCGCTGATGCGCCTCGACCTGCCAGCGGGTGTCGATATCGAGATCAAGCTTTAAAGGGGCCGGCGCAGTCATGCTCAATCGCAACTACAGGGGCCTGCTGGGCACCAAGCTCGGGATGACCCAGGTATGGGACGCCAACAACCGCATCGTCCCGGTCACGGTGATTAAGGCCGGTCCGAACGTGGTGACGCAGATCAGGACTCCCGATTCGGACGGCTATTCGGCGGTCCAGCTCGGTTACGGTGAAGTCGACCCCCGTCGGGTGACCCAGCCGCTGCGCGGTCACTTCGCGCGCGCCGGGGTGCCTCCCCGGCGCCATCTGGTCGAGCTGCGCACGGCGGACGCCGCCAGGTACCGGCCCGGCCAGGAACTGACCGGAGCGGTCTTCGCCGCGGGCGCGGTGGTGGACGTAACGGGAACATCCAAGGGCAAGGGCTTCGCCGGTGTGATGAAGCGGCACGGCTTCAAGGGCCTTGGCGCCGGCCACGGAGTCGAGCGCAAGCACCGTTCACCGGGCTCGGTCGGCGGCTGCGCCACTCCCGGCCGGGTCTTCAAGGGCCTGCGCATGGCTGGGCGGATGGGGCATGAGCGCGTCACCGTTGCGGGCCTGACCGTCCACGCGGTCGACACCGAACGTGGTTTTTTGTTGATCAAAGGTGCGGTGCCCGGCCCTGACGGGGGCTTGGTGCTCGTCCGCAGCGCGGCGAAACGTCCCGCACCCGCTGACTTTGAGCCCGCTGACTTCGCCGCCGCCGAGACGCCTGTCACGAGCGGCGACGCTGTGACGTCCAGTGAGGAGGTATCGGCATGAGCGCAGCGACGACGTCAGCGCGCGCCCGGTCGCGGACTTCCGCGGCTGCCGCCGCCGTGCCCGAGACCCGCACGATCGTTGTCCACGCTCCCACCGGTGGTGAGGTCGGCAGCGCACAACTGCCCGGGGCGGTGTTCGACGTCGCGCTGAACGTCCCGCTCATCCACCAGGTGGTGGTGGCGCAGCTCGCCGCGGCGCGCCAGGGCACCCACTCCACGCTGACCCGCGGCGAGGTCCGCGGTGGTGGGCGTAAGCCCTACCGGCAGAAGGGCACCGGCCGGGCCCGGCAGGGCTCGCTGCGCGCCCCGCAGTTCACCGGCGGTGGCATCGTTCACGGCCCCAAGCCCCGCTCTTACGACCAGCGGACGCCCAAGAAGATGAAGGCCGCCGCGCTGCGTGGGGCCCTGTCCGACCGGGCGCGCAACAACCGGATCCACGTTGTGTCGTCGCTGGTTGCCGGTGCGACCCCGTCGACAAAGGCCGCGCTCACGGCGCTTCGGACGATCGCTGATACCCGCCGGGTGCTGGTGGTGGCGGCCCGGGACGACGAGCTCACCTGGAAGAGCCTGCGCAACGTCCCCGCTGTGCACCTGCTTGATCCCGGCCAGCTCAACACCTACGACGTGCTCGTCAGCGACGATGTGGTGTTCACCGAGGGCGCTCTGGCTGCCTTCCTGGCCCGGTCACAGGTGCTGGCGGCACAGGATGGGTCCTTCGTCCCGGCTGGCGATGCGGAGCCGCTGGGCACCCAGGAGTCGCGGGCCCGGTCCGACGATGGCGCGGAAGCCGAGGAGGAAGCCAAGTGATCGCCGATCCGCGTGACGTGATCATCAAGCCGGTCGTCTCCGAGAAGAGCTACGGCCTGTTGGACGAGAACGTCTACACGTTCATCGTCCGTCCGGGCGCGAACAAGACCGAGATCAAGATTGCGGTCCAGCAGATTTTCAACGTCCGGGTGCTGCGGGTGAACACCATCAACCGCTCGGGTAAGCGCAAGCGCACCAAGGCCGGTTGGGGTCAGCGCAAGTCCACCAAGCGGGCCATGGTCAGTCTGGCTCCCGGGGACACCATCGAGATCTTCGGAGGCCCTGGTGCATGAGAGGGCTTTCAGTCTGATCGCGTTCGGCTCGCAGACCACCACCACGCCGGGATCCAGCGGGATACCTGGCAAGGCCGCAGGCGGCGCCGCGTGGCCGGCGGTCACGCAAGCCGACGAGAACGCTGCCAGGCGCCCGCTGGGCCTGGCGTGCGGGGACTTGTTCGCCCGCCATCTCGGCAGGATCCAGCGGGTTCCTGGCAAGGCCGCAGGCGGCGCCGCGTGGCCGGCGGTCACGCAAGCCGACGAGAACGCTGCCAGGCGCCCGCTGGGCCTGGCGTGCGGGGACTAGGACACGGTGGATAACCATGGGTATTCGTAGGTACAAGCCGACCACACCGGGTCGCCGTGGTTCGAGCGTGGCCGACTTCGTCGAGATCACTCGTGACCATCCGGAGAAGTCGCTGGTCCGCCCGCTGCACTCCAAGGGCGGTCGGAACGTCCACGGGCGTATCACCACACGGCACCAGGGCGGCGGGCACAAGCGTGCCTACCGTCTGATTGATTTCAAGCGGGACAAGGATGGTGTGCCGGCCAAGGTCGCGCACATCGAGTATGACCCGAACCGGACCGCGCGGATCGCTCTGCTGCACTACGCCGACGGCGAGAAGCGCTACATCCTCGCCCCGGTGAAACTCAAGCAGGGCGACATGGTCAGTTCGGGCACGACCGCCGACATCAAGCCTGGTAATGCCCTGCCGCTGCGCAACATCCCGACCGGCACGGTGGTGCACGCCATCGAGCTGCGTCCCGGCGGTGGTGCGAAGATCGCGCGCAGCGCTGGCGCGAGCGTGCAGCTGGTGGCCAAGGACGGTCCCTTCGCCCAGCTCCGGATGCCCTCCGGTGAGATCCGCAACGTCGACGTCCGCTGCCGGGCCACGGTCGGTGAGGTGGGCAACGCCGAGCAGAACAATATCAACTGGGGTAAGGCCGGCCGGATGCGCTGGAAGGGGCGTCGGCCCACCGTCCGCGGTGTGGCGATGAACCCAGTTGATCACCCGCATGGTGGTGGCGAGGGCAAGACCTCCGGTGGCCGGCATCCGGTGAACCCGAAGGGCCGTCCCGAGGGGCGTACCCGCGCTACCCGTAAGTCGAGCGACGCGCTGATCGTCCGTCGTCGGAAGCAGAACAGGCGGCGGTGATCATGATTGTTCACATCCGGTGCCAATCGACGTATGACCATCGGTTCTGAGCGGGAAGGAGGAGACACGCCATGCCACGTAGCCTGAAGAAGGGCCCGTTCGTCGACGACCACCTGCTCAAGAAGGTGGACGTACAGAACGCCAAGGGCACGAAGAACGTCATCAAGACCTGGTCGCGGCGCTCGACGGTGATCCCGGACATGCTGGGGCACACCATCGCCGTGCACGACGGCCGCAAGCACGTCCCGGTGTTCATCACCGAGGGGATGGTTGGTCACAAGCTCGGCGAGTTCGCGCCGACGCGGACCTTCCGCGGTCACGTCAAGGAAGACCGGAGGTCGCGTCGTGGCTGACGACCTCGTGGACGGGCTCACCCGGTCCGGTCTGGACGGGGCGAAGGCCTCGGCCCGCTATGTCCGGGTATCGCCGACCAAGGCGCGTCGGGTTGTCGACCTGGTCCGTGGCCGTTCCGCCCGCGAGGCCCTGGACATCCTCCGTTTTGCCCCACAGGCGGCCAGCGAGGACGTGTACAAGGTGGTCGCGAGCGCGGTTGCGAACGCCGAGCACAATCACGGCCTTGACCCGTCCACGCTCTGGGTGGGCGAGGTCTACGTCGACGAGGGCCCGACGCTCAAGCGCATCCGTCCGCGGGCGCAGGGCCGTGCCTACCGGATCCGGAAGCGGACCAGCCACATCACGGTCGTCGTGGAAAGCCGGGAACCGGTTTCGGTGACCCGCGGCGCGTCGACCGGCGCATCGCAGACTGCAAGGAGGGCCCGGTAGTGGGGCAGAAGGTCAACCCGCACGGGTTCCGGCTCGGGATCACTTCGGAGTTCACCTCTCGTTGGTACGCCGACAAGCAGTACAAGGCGTACGTCGGCGAGGATGTGAAGATCCGTAAGATGATGTCCCGGGGTATGGAGCGCGCGGGAATCAGTCGGGTCGACATCGAGCGGACCCAGGGCCGGCTGCGGGTGGACATCCACACCGCCCGCCCGGGGATCGTCATCGGACGTCGCGGCGCTGAGGCCGACCGCATCCGCGGCGACCTCGAGAAGCTGACCGGCAAGCAGGTCCAGCTCAACATCCTTGAGGTGAAGAACCCTGAGGTCGACGCCCAGCTCGTCGCGCAGGGCGTGGCGGAGCAGCTGTCGAGCCGGGTCAGCTTCCGGCGGGCGATGCGCAAGGCCATGCAGTCGGCGATGAAGGGCGGCGCCAAGGGCATCCGGGTGCAGTGTTCCGGACGCCTGGGCGGCGCCGAGATGAGCCGCTCGGAGTTCTACCGCGAAGGCCGGGTGCCCCTGCACACGCTGCGCGCCGACATCGACTACGGATTCTACGAGGCCCGGACCACCTTCGGCCGTATCGGCGTGAAGGTCTGGATCTACAAGGGTGACGTGGTCCAGAGCCGTGCGGAGCGGGAGGCGCAGGAGGCACTCCAGCGCCAGCACCGCCGGGAGCGCCCGCGCCGTGGGCCACGGTCGGGTTCGTCGGGTACCACCACCGGTGGCACCGACGCCGGGCGTGCCGCCGCGCGGCAGGGTGAGCGGCGTGGCCGTGGCGGTGGCGGTGCCACCGGTGGTGGTGGCGGTAACGCTGGTAGCGGTAACGCTGGTAGCGGTGGTGACGCGACGGCTGCGGTTGGCGCTGACACCGCTACCGCGCCGGCTGTGACGGCCCCGGCGGCTGAGGCGGCTGCCCCCGCGGCGCCGGTCTCAGCTCCGGTTTCGGCTCCGCTCGACACCGCCGCGCCCGCTGCTGGGACGGCCCAGGAGACGGAGGGCTAGGACAATGCTGATTCCCCGTAAGGTCGCGCACCGCAAGCAGCACCATCCCGGTCGTGGCGGCGCGGCCAAGGGCGGCACCAAAATCGCGTTCGGTGAGTTCGGCATCCAGGCGCTGGAGTCCGCCTATGTGACGAACCGGCAGATCGAGTCGGCGCGTATCGCGATGACGCGCCACATCCGCCGTGGTGGCAAGGTTTGGATCAACATCTACCCGGACCGGCCGCTGACCAAGAAGCCGGCTGAGACCCGGATGGGTTCGGGCAAGGGCTCGCCGGAGTGGTGGATCGCCAACGTCAAGCCCGGGCGCATGATGTTCGAACTCTCGGGGGTGTCTGAGCCGGTCGCGCGGGAGGCGATGCGGCGTGCCATCCACAAGCTCCCGATGAAGTGCCGGTTCGTGACCCGCGAGGGAGGCGCGTGATGGCGACCGCGACCGCCGACGAGCTACGGACCCTGTCTGGGCAGGACCTGGTGGACAAGCTGCGCGAGGCCAAGGAGGAGCTCTTCAACCTCCGTTTTCAGGCCGCTACCGGTCAGCTTTCCAACAATCGCCGCCTGCAGGACGTCCGGCGTGACATCGCGCGTATCTACACGGTGCTCCGGGAGCGTGAACTCGGCCTCGCTGATGATCCGAACCTGGTCGGGACTGAAGTGCCCGGAGCGGTTGGCGGCGTTGAGCCGTTGCAGACAACGGCGGCGATACAGGTGGAACGGGCGTGAATGGGATGACAACGGACGGCACCCCGGCGACAGGGAACCCGCCGGTCACCGCGCGGGCGGCGACCGGCGGCCGCGGCTTCCGCAAGGTCCGCGAAGGCCTTGTGATCAGCGACAAGATGGCCAAGACCGTGGTGGTCGCGGTGGAGGACCGGGTTCAGCACCCGCTCTACGGCAAGACCATCAGGCGTACCAAGAAGGTCAAGGCACACGACGAGAACAGTACGACCGGCGTCGGTGACCGGGTCCTGCTGATGGAGACCCGCCCGCTGTCGGCGACCAAGCGCTGGCGTGTGGTCGAGGTTCTGGAGAAGGCCAAGTAGATCGACCAGCCGATTGTGTTCTACGGGCCGATGGCGGCGTGATCGTGGTTTTTCGCGCCGCCGGAGGACTTGGAAGGGTCTAGCGAGCCGGCCGCCGGCAGGCGGGCGCCGACGCAGTTCGGGAGCGGGAAGTGATCCAGCAGGAGTCGCGGCTTCGGGTCGCCGACAACACGGGTGCCAGGGAACTGCTGTGCATTCGGGTACTCGGTGGTTCGGGGCGTCGTTATGCCGGTATCGGCGACATCATCGTCGGGACCGTGAAGGACGCCCTGCCCGGGGCTGGCGTCAAGCGTGGTGACGTGGTCAAGGCGGTCGTCGTACGCACCACCAAGGAGCGCCGGCGTCCCGACGGCTCCTATATCCGGTTCGACGAGAACGCCGCCGTGCTCATCCGGGACGGTGGCGACCCCCGGGGTACACGCATCTTCGGACCGGTTGGTCGCGAGTTGCGTGACAAGAAGTTCATGAAGATTATTTCGCTGGCGCCGGAGGTGCTGTGACCGTGGCCAGAATGAAGATCAGAAAAGGCGACACGGTCCAGATCGTGACAGGTAAGGACCGTGGGCTCAAGGGGAAGGTCATCAGGGCTTTCCCCGCTGAGGACAAAGTGGTTGTCGAGGGCGCGAACAGGGTCGTCCGACACACCCGGGTGAACACCTCCGCTCGGGGCTCGCAGTCCGGCGGCATCGTCACCCAGGAAGCGCCCATCCACGTCAGCAACGTCATGATTGTCGATCCGTCCGACGGCCGTCCGACCAGGATCGGCTACCGCATCAACGATGACGGCACGAAGGTGCGGATCTCCCGTCGCACCGGCACCGAGCTGTAGATATGGCTAACGTAACCGCA
>NZ_CAKJTR010000075.1:16838-22762 GCF_917627355.1 Protofrankia sp. Cj3
CCTCCCGCGGCCTGGGGCGTGTCTGATGGATCTTCGATCGCGCGGATCAATGCCCAGAAAGCGTCCCGCTGTGTTGTCGTCGGTCCGGATAGGACACCGCTATCCGGGCCTCCTCCGCCTCGCGGGCCACTTTCTTGATCATCGCCCACATCGACCAACATCCATCAGACACGCCCTGGCCGGATCGCCGTGTGGATCGCCGTCCGTTGGGCAGAGGCTGCAAGGAAACGAGAGATGACTACTAGCATCGAATCCCGTCCGCTGCCACGGCTCAAGCTGCGGTATCGCGAGGAGATCGCGTCAGGCTTGCGCGAACAGTTCCACTACGCGAACGTGATGCAGATCCCGACCGTGGTCAAGGTCGTGGTCAACATGGGCGTTGGCGACGCGGCCCGGGACGCGAAACTCATCGATGGCGCGCTGCGGGACCTCACGGCGATCACCGGCCAGAAGCCCGCCGTTCGCCGGGCGAAGAAGTCCATCGCGCAGTTCAAGCTGCGGGAGGGCATGCCTATCGGCGCTAAGGTGACCCTGCGTGGCGATCGGATGTGGGAGTTTCTGGACCGCCTTGTCTCGGTCGCGCTCCCGCGTATCCGTGACTTCCGCGGGCTGTCCCCGAAACAGTTCGATGGCTCGGGTAACTACACCTTCGGCGTGATCGAACAGTCGATCTTTCATGAGATCGATATAGACCGTATCGACCGGGTCCGGGGAATGGACATCACGGTCGTCACGACCGCCACGACCGATGACGAGGGCCGTGCGCTGTTGCGCGCGCTGGGCTTCCCCTTCCGGGAGAACTGACGGCCACCGGCGGTGTGACTGTACTCCGTGGGCACACCACCGGCGGCCAGAGAGAAGGCATGGCAGGCAGATGGCGAAGAAGGCACTGATTGAAAAGGCGATCCGCAAGCCGAAGTTCGGTGTGCGGGGCTACACCCGTTGCCAGCGCTGCGGCCGGCCGCGGTCGGTCTACCGGGCGTTCGGCCTGTGCCGGGTGTGCCTGCGGCAGATGGCGCACCGCGGCGAGCTTCCCGGGATCACCAAGAGCTCGTGGTAGTGAAAGATTTTCGCATTGTGGTCGGCGGCGGCGCGTGTGTTGCTCTTTTCGCGCCATCGGCGGCCAGCCGTTGGTAGCACGACCTACCGGTAGCGGGACGGGGCGCAGGACGTCCACGCCCGCCAGCGGCCGGCGCACACTACCCACCCGTTCGCGGCAGGCCCCGGCTCGACAGCTGCGGGGAACCGTCGCGAGGAAGGCTTCAGCCCCATGACGATGACAGATCCGATTGCGGACATGCTGACCCGTGTCCGTAATGCCAACCGTGCATACCACGATCAGGTGGTGATGCCGAACAGCAAGATCAAAACGCATATTGCGGAGATCCTCCAGCAGGAGGGTTACATCGCCGGATGGCACGTCGAGGAGCCGCCGGACGGCGACGTCGGCGCGTCCCTCGTCGTGGAGCTGAAGTACGGCCCGAACCGGGAGCGCTCCATCGCCGGGGTGAAGCGCATCAGCAAGCCGGGCCTGCGGGTCTACGCAAAGGCGACCAACCTGCCCAAGGTGCTCGGCGGTCTTGGTGTGGCGATCATTTCCACGTCATCGGGCCTGCTGACCGACAAACAGGCCAACAAGCGCAGGGTAGGCGGGGAAGTCCTCGCCTACGTCTGGTAAGGGGGCCGCACGATGTCACGCATCGGACGCCTGCCGATCTCGGTGCCCAGCGGCGTGGATGTCTCCCTGGACGGCCCAGAGATCGTCATCAAGGGCCCCAAGGGGACTCTCAGCCATTCCGTGGTGGAACCGATCACCGTCAGTGCGCAGGATGGTCAGCTGCTCGTCATTCGTCCGGACGACGAACGCCGTTCCCGGGCGCTGCACGGCCTGACCCGGTCGCTGGTGGCGAACATGGTCACCGGAGTCACCACCGGATACTCGAAGACACTTGAGATCGTTGGTGTCGGTTACCGCGTTCAGGCCAAGGGCTCGGACCTGGAGTTCGCGCTCGGCTTCAGTCACCCGGTCGCGGTGAAGGCGCCGGAGGGCATCCGGTTCGAGGTGCAGACACCGACGCGCTTTGTCGTCCACGGGATCGACAAGCAGCAGGTCGGCGAGGTGGCAGCCAAGATCCGCCGGCTCCGCAAGCCAGATCCGTACAAGGGCAAGGGTGTGCGGTATCAGGGCGAGGTCGTCCGCCGCAAGGTCGGCAAGTCCGGGAAGTAGGGGAACGGATCATGGCTGTCAGTGTCAGCGCCCAGCGGCGTTCGGCGAAGCTTCGCCGGCACGTGCGGATTCGCAAGAAGATCACGGGTACATCCGCCCGCCCGCGCCTCGTGGTCACCCGCTCGGCTCGTCACATCTACGCCCAGGTCATCGACGACATCGCCGGCCACACGCTCGTTTCGGCATCCACGCTGGACGCGTCGCTGCGCACCGCGGAGGGTGACAAGACCGCACAGGCGAAGGCCGTCGGGCAGCTTGTCGCCGAACGCGCCCGGCAAGCGGGAATAGGCGCGGTGGTGTTCGATCGTGGTGGTCGGACCTACCATGGCCGGATAGCGGCGCTCGCGGACGCCGCCAGGGAAGGCGGGCTCGAGTTCTGATGCCTTGCCGTAGGACGTGCGGAAGATCAACAGTGCCGCTGGGATTTCGGCCGCTGGCGGCGCGCGAACATTGTGATCGCGTCGCCTTTGGCCCTCTAAACAGGGAGATTTACTGATGCCAGGCCAGCAGCGCCGCGGAGGCGGCTCCGGCGGCTCTGACCGTCGGGAACGCCGCGACCGCCAGGGCGGCGGTCCGGCGCAGGACAAGAACGCCTACATCGAGCGAGTGGTCGCCATCAACCGGGTGGCGAAGGTCGTCAAGGGCGGTCGGCGGTTCAGCTTTACGGCCCTCGTCGTTGTCGGTGACGCGGACGGCACCGTCGGTGTGGGTTACGGCAAGGCCAAAGAGGTGCCGGCCGCCATCGCCAAGGGTGTGGAAGAGGCCAAGAAGCACTTCTTCAAGGTGCCGCGGATCGGCTCGACGATCCCGCACCCGATTCAGGGCGAGGCCGCGGCCGGAGTCGTGCTGCTCAAGCCGGCATCACCGGGTACCGGTGTCATCGCGGGTGGACCAGTGCGCGCGGTGCTGGAGTGCGCGGGTGTTCACGATGTCCTGTCGAAGTCGCTGGGCTCGTCGAATCCCATCAACATCGTGCACGCCACCGTCTCGGCGCTGCGGGGCCTCATGCGTCCCGAGGAGATCGCGGCACGCCGCGGCCTGCCGATCGAGGATGTCGCGCCGCCCGCGATGCTGCGGGCGCGGGCGGCCGGGGTCGGTGTGTGATGGCTCGTCTGAAGATCACCCAGATTCGCTCCGAAATCGGTGGGACGCGCAATCAGCGGGAGACCCTGCGGACTCTTGGGCTTCGCCGGATCAGAGCCACCACTGTTCGTGATGACCGCCCGGAAATACGTGGGATGATTGCGACTGTGACCCATCTCGTCAAGGTCGAGGAGGTGCATGAATGAGCAGCCTGACCAAGGCCTCCGAGCCGGGGACGGCTGACGCTGCCCGCGGTCGTGGTCTCAAGGTCCACCACCTCAGGCCCGCGGCGGGTGCGCACAAGGCCAAGACCCGTGTCGGCCGGGGCGAGGGCTCCAAGGGCAAGACCGCCGGTCGCGGTACGAAGGGCTCGAAGGCGCGCAAGCAGGTTCCGGCCCGTTTCGAGGGCGGCCAGATGCCGTTGCACATGCGCGTGCCCAAGCTCAAGGGGTTCAAGAACCGCTTCCGCAAGGAGTACCAGGTTGTGAATGTCGCCACTCTCGCCGAGCTGTTCCCAGCCGGTGGTGAGATCGGTGTGAACGATCTGGTGGGCGCCGGTGCGGTACGCCGTAACGCGCTCGTGAAGGTCCTGGGCGATGGGGAGATCGCAGTGGCGCTGAACGTGAGCGCTCACGCCTTCTCGACCACGGCCCGGGAGAAGATTCTTGCTGTCGGCGGCAGCGTCGTCGAGCTCTGAGGCACCGCTGCCGCCGGTTCAGGCGGCTGCCGGGCACCCGGGCGGCGCGGGGCTGTTTTCCCATCCGGCGCTGTGTTTCGCGCCGGATGCCCGGCATCCAGCGGCGTTCACCCGGGATGGCCGGGATGATGATTTGGCCGTCATGTCCCGTGCCGCCGGAGACGGTTCTGCCGGGCGCTCTTCATCGTGCCGCCCGGCGTGACCGCCAGAATGATCCTTTCTGTATCGGTTGCGTCCGCGCGGAGGCTTTGCAAGGATAGATCAGCTCTGTTCCGAATACGCCAAAAAGTCATGAGCCATGTCTCCATGCCCCTGATCCCGGAGGCGGCCGACCGCTATGCCGACTCTGGGCCTGGCCGTGACCCAGGCGCGCTCGGCGTTGTCGCCGGTCCATGTCGGGACGAGTGGACCGTCTCTACTGTTACAGTCGGCACACCGCGCACCGCCGGTCCTATGTTCGGCCAGGACAGTCGTCCACCGAGTGGGTTTGCCGTGACGATCAGCAGGAGGAGTCGTGCTCACCGCCTTCACACGGGCCTTCCGCACGCCCGACCTGCGTAAGAAGCTGCTCTTTACGTTCGGGATCATCGTTCTGTTCCGGATGGGTAGCGTGCTGCCATCGCCGGGGATCTCAACCGGCGCGATCAACCAGTGCCTGTCCTCCGCGAGCGCCGACAGCCGGAACGTCTACT
This sequence comes from Protofrankia sp. Cj3, assembly GCF_917627355.1. NCBI lineage: Bacteria > Bacillati > Actinomycetota > Actinomycetes > Frankiales > Frankiaceae > Protofrankia > Protofrankia sp. Cj3. The sequence goes on from NZ_CAKJTR010000075.1 coordinate 21,538, forward strand.
CGTTGATCAACCTTTTCAGCGGTGGCGCTCTTCTTCAGCTCTCCATCTTCGCCCTGGGGATCATGCCGTACATCACGGCGAGCATCATCATCCAGTTGCTGGTCGTGGTCATTCCGCGCCTCGAGCAGCTGAAGAAGGAAGGCGCCTCCGGCGAGCAGAAGCTCACGCAGTACACCCGTTATCTGACCATCTCCCTGGGGGTTCTGCAGGCGACGGGTATCGTCGCGCTCGCCCGCAGTGGCAACCTCTTCCCCGGTTGTTCCGCGCCGATCATCCCCGACACCAGCCTCTTCCGTATCGCGGTCATCGTTATCACCATGACCGCGGGAACCGCTGTGATCATGTGGCTCGGCGAGTTGATCACTGCTCGTGGTGTTGGTAACGGCATGTCACTGTTGATTTTCACCTCGATCGCGGCCGCGCTGCCGTCTCAGGGGACCCGGATCCTCCAGGTCGCCGGCGGCGTCGTCTTCACCCTCATCTGTCTGCTGGGTCTGGCGATCGTGGTGTTCGTGGTGTTCGTGGAGCAGTCGCAGCGGCGGATCCCGGTGCAGTATGCCAAGCGGCTGATCGGCCGCCGGATGTACGGCGGCACCTCGACCTACCTGCCGATCAAGGTGAACCAGGCGGGGGTTATTCCCGTGATCTTCGCCTCATCCCTGCTCCAGCTTCCACAGCTGCTCGGGCAGGTCTGGAGTAACAAGACCTTCCAGGACTTTGAGCAGCGCTACCTGGCGCGTGGTGACCACCCGCTGTATCTGATTATCTATGCCGGACTGATCATTTTCTTCACCTACTTCTATGTGGCCATCACTTTCAACCCGACCGAGGTGGCGGACAACATGAAGAAGTACGGCGGTTTCATCCCTGGGATCAGGCCCGGCCGTCCGACCGCTGAGTATCTCGACCGGGTGCTGTCGCGGATCACTCTCCCGGGCTCGCTCTTCCTTGGCGTCATCACGGTCCTGCCACTTGCGCTGCTCAATCTCACCAAACAGCAGCCGTTTCCCTTCGCCGGCACTTCGGTACTGATCATTGTGGGGGTGGGGCTGGAAACCGTGAAACAGATCGAGAGCCAGCTCATGCTCCGCAACTACGAAGGTTTTCTGCGGTAGTGCGCCTCGTACTGGTCGGACCACCGGGCGCTGGTAAGGGCACCCAGGCCGCGTTCATCGCCCAGGCACGGTTGATCCCCAAGATCTCGACGGGAGACATCTTCCGGGCG
>NZ_CAKJTR010000076.1:0-22461 GCF_917627355.1 Protofrankia sp. Cj3
CCTCCAACGACCGGCGGATGCGCCGGCGCCGCGGCCTACCGAACTACCGGCTGGTCCGCTTCGCCGACGACTGGTGTCTGGTCGTGGCGGGTACCAGAGCCGACGCGGAGAGGCTGCGAGACGAGATGGCCGGGGTCCTGGAATCGATGGGCCTACGCCTGTCGGAGGAAAAGACCCTGATCACCCATATTGACGAGGGTCTCGACTTTCTGGGGTGGCGTATCCAGCGTCATCGAAAGCAAGGCGCGATAAAACGCTATATCTACACCTACCCGGCCAGGAAGGCGCTTCAAGCCATCATGGCTAAGGTGAAGATGGCATGCCGACAGAACACGAACCTGAAGCTCGAAGCCCTGCTGCACCAGATAAGCCGGATGCTGCGGGGCTGGACCGCCTACTTCAAATACGGCTGCTCAAGTGCGACGTTCGGCTATCTGCGGGCCTACCTGTGGAAACAGGTCATCAGATGGATCGGTCGGAAGCACCGGCGGACTACCTGGAGGCAGCTCCGGCGCCGCTACAGCCGTGGAGACGGGTGGCCAGCCGAGGGAGAGGTAGCGCTGTTCGATCCCGGAAAGGTAAGCATAGAACGCTACCGATACCGGGGAAGGCGCATCCCGACACCATGGCAGAGCGCGGCATGAGAAGACACGTCCCCCGGGGCTTGTGGAGAGCCCGGTGCGCTTAACGGTGCACGCCGGGTTCGGGAGGCGGGCCGAGGAAACGGGCTGGCCGCAAGGACGGCACCGCGCCTCGGTCCGACCTCACTACGAGTGTCTGTACCTCCAGGCCCGCGGTGAGCTGCGGACCGAGCTGACGGTCGCCCTGCGCCAGGGCCGTACCCGACGGGTGAACCGGTCCCGCGCGACCAAGACCCGAGGGAAGATCGTCGACATGGTCAACATCAGCGAGCGGCCGAAGGAGGCCGATGATCGAGCCGTCCCTGGATTCTGGGAGGGGGATCTCATCATCGGGAAGGGAAACAAGTCCCAGATCGCGACGTTGGTCGACCGTACCACACGGTTCGTCATGTTGGTGCGGATTCCCTATGACCGTAATGCCGAACGTGTTGCCTACCTACTCGCTAGAAAGATGGAAGAGCTCCCCGACTTCCTTCGTAACAGCCTCACCTGGGACCAGGGGAAGGAGATGGCCCGCCACGCCGATTTCACCGTGAGAACCGGCATGCCGGTCTACTTCTGCGACCCCCATTCGCCCTGGCAGCGGGGCTCGAACGAGAACACCAACGGCCTTCTTCGGCAGTACTTCCCGAAGGGTACCGACCTGTCCTTGCATTCCCAGACAGAGCTCGATAGAGTAGCCAAGGAGCTGAATGGCAGACCTCGAGAGACGTTGGGCTGGCGAAAGCCGGTAGAAATGTTCAACGAGCTTTTGGAACGGCATGCGTCGCCATGACCGCTTGATTCCGCCATCTATTTTGCTAACTTTTGATAGCTATTCAGCAGGGGTCACAGCTCAAACATCCAGGTCGGAGCATTGATCGTCGCTGTCCGACTTATCGGGATTCGTGCTATAGATGACCATTAGTTTTCAGAATGATCATCATTTCTGACGTTCCGATCCGGATGACCATGCCGCTGAGCTGGGGGTTTACCGGCGAACCCCTTGCTAAAAAGCTACAACTTTTCGGTCAAAAGTCGGCAAATGGTTCTTATCGGATAATTATTTCAATAAGGGTTTCCGAAAATCTCCACTGTCTCCTTCTGAGTGATCCGAGATGCCACAAAGACTGGAGACGGTGGCTTTTCCACGCACGCATCCGGCCGATGACCGCTGTCTCGCCCGGGACCACGCCTCGGGGCCGCGAACCGGCTACCTGCGCTTTCTCATTCGAGCACAGTCGGCTACGACATCAATATGCCGACTCCCCCGGAACGCCCGCTACGCCCAGCCAGGAGCCGGTCTGGCAGGACTTCTGGAAGAGCCGCACCCCCTGCCGATCGAGGTTTTCGACGGCCTGCGGGCCGGTCTCGCCAAGGACCGCTCGCAGTTCTACAAGGAACTGGCAGTCCAGTTCTACGGCGCAAACCGGCCCGGCGCCGAGGTCTCGCAGGGCCTGCTCGACCAGTTCTGGACCTGGAGCATGCAGTCGGGCCTCATCAACGCCTACGAGAGTGTCAAGGCATTCTCCGAGACGGACTTCACCGAGGACCTCGAGAAGTTCGACGTCCCGACCTTGGTGCTGCACGGCGAGGACGACCAGATCTTGGATTCAGGGGGTCAGTGCACCGTCCGCATCGTGTCGGGAGCAGGGGCTCGGTAAGCTTGATCGCGATTGGGCAGGCTCTTGACCTGCCTCAACAGCCCGATGCGAACTCCTGCTGAGGGTCCTGACGCGAGGCGGGCGGTGCACTGACCGCTGGAGACCGCCCTGTCACGGTACGCGAGATGCGAATCGCCACGCTGTCCCAGCGGACCAACCAGCCATCGTTGGTTGGGTTTGACACTGGAAAGCTGCTTGCGGTGAAAGTCGCACGAGCAGTTTGGGAAGGGGCCGTCGGAAAAGGACCTGACAACAGGCACTTCGCTGGCGGCCTACTTCACGGCACGGCTGGTTCGGAGGGGGCCGCCGGAAAAGGGCCAAGCCAACTGGCACCTCATCGGCGGCCTACCCTACCGCACGGCGGGTTCGGCGCGAGCGACGACTGCTCGCTACGCCCGGCCGGGTTTGGCGAGCGAGGCCCACGGCCCGTCGTAGCGGTGGAGCCGCTTGCGCATCGCATCGGTGGTCGTGGGGAGGGTGTCCGCCAGTGTCAGGTGGCTGTCGACAAAGCCAGTCTCACCCCAGGGACGGGCCGGGCACAGTTCAGCGCGCGGCGGACCAGGCTTCCCCACACGGATCTCGCAGCGTTCCGTGCCCGCCTGGGTGGTTCTCGTCTCGCAGCTGGGGTGCCGCGTGTCGATGGGATGCTGAATCAACTGCCCCGCGAAGACGACCTGGCCGGGACCACGGGCCACAGCCGCGGCCAGGATCCGAGCGAACGGGATCAGCCGCTTATTCGAGCCCAGGTCCGCCCAGATCTTTTCCGTCAGGCCTCTAATCGCAGACGGACGCCGGGCCCACAGCTCGGGCATCACCGCAGCGGCCATCTCGACGGCGCCGCGGTGCGGATCTCGACGCGCCTCCTCGGTGAGACGCCCGAGCAAAGCGGTCTCCAGCTCGCGGGCTTCCTTGACAGCCAACTCGTCGACGGGCGGTGGGACGCAGTCCCGCTGGCTCACCCCCGCCATCACCCGTCGCACGCCGCCGAGCAACACATAGAGGTCCTCGGCGGCGGCCTCCGATCCGGGCCCGAGCACCCAGGCGACGATGACCCGCCGGCTCGCGGCGGCGGTGTCCGCCACGAGCAGCGCCGCCATGAGGCGCGCGAGCTCGTCCGCCTGGTCGAAGGCCCCGCTGAGATCCGGGGCGTCGCTGTCATGATCGAGCCAGTCGGACTCCGCCGGGATGCTGCGCTCGTCCCGGCGCAGCCGGTGCGCCCACAGATCGCGGCTGAGCCGCTCGAACACCTTGGCGGCGAGCGCACCGCCTACCGCCTCCGCGGCCACCGTGTAGAAGCCCAGGATGTCCGGCTCGTACGGTGCGCTGTAGAGCGGGTTGCCGGTGTCGTGCATGGCTCGGTGCAGGGCCGTCGCCAGCAGCTTGGCCCGGTCGCCGACCTTGCCGTAGGGGTCCGCGACGGACGACGGACGGGCAAGCTCCGTGATCGCGCAGGAATAGCCGGCCAAGGTCAGCAGAAAGGCGACGTTGCCCAGGGGGCCCGGGGGCGCTGGTGGCGTCATCCCAGCGGCCGCGCAGTAGGCGGCGAGTTCGCCCGCCCGCCCGAGGACCCCGACGGCGGCGGCCAGCGGGTCGGGCACAGCTGCGGTCAGCCGCGGGTTGGCCGCGATCGCCGCCGCGACCATCCGTCGATCGTCCGGCGGCACGGCCGCGTACTCGGCGGCCAGATCCGCCTCCAGGTGATACGTGCCGACCATCGCGTCGACCAGCTCCGCGGAGTCGCCCGCGCGCAGCAGCACGGCCACCGCGACCGGCACGTCCGGACGGCGTGTCATCACGGCGAGTTTGGCCAGCGCGTGCCCCGTGCGCTTGTGCACGCCGCAGTGCTGGTCGCCGAAGGTGAGCGTGGCACCCAGCACCGAGTCGAGCTGTTCCGGCGGCACGTCGTCGCCCCGCTTGCGCAGCTCGTCGAGCATCGACGCGGCCCGTTCGACCATATCCGCCACGATCTCGTTCTTGGCCTGCGCCGGGTCGTCCAGCGTGGTGAACTTTACCCGGATCCGGTCGAAGTCGACCGGATGGAGCTGATCGAGGACCGAGCGGGCGCTCCGGGCCAGCGTGTCGTTGGGGATCATGGCAGGTCCCTAGTACGGATCTTGATCAGAGGAAGCTGCCGCGGGTCCGCGGCGCTGACGATGCGCGCGCGCAGCACCAGCGGTTCGGTCTCCTCGAATCGGTCCCAGCGTTCGGTGCCGTCGTCGAACGCGGCCTCCAGCCAGGGCCCATCGGGATGCGCCGTCGCTGCGGTCCGCGCGACCAGGTGCACCCAGCGGTCGCCGAACACCTCCCACACCAGGTCGGGTTCGACGCCGGCCCGCTGGGCCAGTTCCGCGGGCAGCGCCCACCGACCGGTGGCCGTCGGCGGGCCGGGCTCGTCGCTGGTGTCGTCGTCCCCGTCGTCCCCGTCGTCGTCGCCGCGGACCCGGAAGGCCGGAGTGGGTGGCCGGGTGAGCGCACTGCGCAGGCTGTCCACCCCGAGTCGGGACCACAGGCCGCGGGCCAGCCGCCCCAGCACCGGCGCTGGCTCTACGGTGGTCGCGGGGGGCTCGTCGGCGAGAATCCAGGGCCGGTAGGGCGCCCACGCCTCGGCGAGCTTGTCGACGGCAGCTAGGCTCATCCGCAGCCACCGCGAGCGGCCGGGTCCGGCGACCACCTGCTCAACCTCGGCCCACAGGCGGTCGCCGAGCAGGTCCCGCACGTCCGAGGGAATCCGGCTGCCCTCGACTCGCACCTCGACGAAGGCCGGTGGCCCGTCCGGATCGTCACGGGCGAAGCCCGCGCGCAGGCCGCGCCGCAGTTCGGCGACTTCCGTCGGCCGCACCGTGGCCACGGTGACCTGCAGCGAGAAAAAGGCTGGCACGTAGTCGACCCGGACGTGGCCGTCCCAGGTTGTCACCACCACGGCGTATTCACCTCTGCCCCCTGTGCATTCCCTCGGCGTGGCTGGCCGTCACTGTACCGCTGCCGCACCTTGGTTCTGTCAGCTGCTCGCGGACAACTGACCGGATCTTTTCGCCGCCGGCCATCCAGGTGCCGGGCCGGTGCGCGGATTCCCGTCCACCGAGCCAGTCCCGGCCCCGGAGAAGGGAGCTCCCATGCCGGGCGGCGACGACGACACCAACTGACGACAGCGGCAACCGAGCTGGGCCTCCGCCAGCGAGGCCAGGAGAACCCTGCAGGGTGGGCGCCCACGAGCGCCCGCCCCGCGCTCCATCCCCTTCTCGGCTCGCACATTTACCAGGTGGTTGGAGAATTTTTGGAAAGTAGACGCGGCGTGGTTTCGGCGACCCTGAGGGAGCAGCCCGGAGAAGGCCAGCCGGGAGTGGCGGAGAAGAAGCGGCCGCCGCGCCTTCGGCGAGGCCAACGGCCCGGTCATACACTCGCAGGCAGCCATCGACGGGGGCACCATTAAATGAGCGACAGCGCGGCCGGCTGGTCCGACCGGGCCGAGGAACTGTTCTCGGCCATCGAGGAAACTGAAGACCTGGCCCGGGCCGACGAGGCCATTCAGCTCTTCAGCGAGGCGCTGCGGACGGCGCCGCCGAGCAGCCCCGACGCACCCTTGTGGCAGTACCGGCTCGGTATGCTCCACGCCTGGATGGCTGGCCCTGACCCGGCAGACTGGGATCTGGCGGTCACCTGGCTGTGCCGGACGCTGGCGGCCCCGGCGCACCTGGCCGTCGACCGCGATGACGTCATCAGCGACCTGGTGTGGGCGATGCTGCAACGCTGCTTCACCGTCGCCGAGCCGGGCTCCGGCGCGCTCGACCGCCTTGCCGACGCGCTCGATGGGATCCCCCGGCCGTCAGCCGGGTCGCGAGCCGCGATCGCCGTCCACTTCTACCGGGGCGTCAGCTGGCTGAGCCGGCTCCAGACCCGCGACGACCAGGACGACCGGAAGCGGGTGAGCGCGCTGTTGGACGACGTCCTGGCGGACGTGCCCGACGACTGGCCCCTGCTGCCCGAGACGCTGCTGGAGTACGCCTCGATCTGTGCGGACGATGGACGCTTCGATCGAGGACTGGCCGTGGTCGCCCGCGCCCGCGCGCTGCCGGAACCGCTCGTCGACGACGTCGGGGAAGCTGCCCTCGCCGCCGAGTTCGCCGCCGAGCTTGACTTCGTCGAGGCGAAGCTGCTCGACGGCCGGATTCTCGAAACCGACGGCACTCCGGACGCCGCCAACGCGCTGATCGCTGTTCTCGCCCGGGTTGTCGCGCGTCCGGGCGCGTCCTCCTATCTCCTGGAACGGTACGGATTTCTGCTCGCCGCCCGGGGCGACCGCACCAGCTCCCCGGCTGACCTGGAACTGGGCGCGCGCTGGCTCAGGGCGGCGCTGGACGCCGTCACGGATCCAGCCGAGCAGGTGACGCCGACCTGGTATCTGCTTGCCTTGGCCTACCGGCGGCGGGCGGAGATCCTCAACGACGCGGCGCTTTTCGACGCGGCGTCCGAATGTCTACAGACCGTGCTCGCGCGGCCCGATGACGCGGTCGATCCGGACGAGGTCACCGTCGACTTGGCGGTGATGCTGTTCGCGCGCTACTTCGCCGTGCCCGGGGCGCGGGCCGTCGACCGGCTGGTCGACACGCTCGACCAGGTGCCGCGCCGCCCGGCGGGCTCGCTCGGGGCGGTGGCGCTCGACTACTACGGCGCTGCCGCCCGGCTGGTCCGCGCCCAGCTGGTGCCGGCCCGAGCCGGCGTCGACCAGGCCGAGGCGACGGCCATCCTTGACCGCGTGCTGCCGCAGGTGCCCGACGGCTGGCACCTGCTCGCCGGTGTCCTGCTCGACTACGCCCATGTGTGCGGGCGGGCCGGCCGGTTCGGCGACGGCCTGACCGCGCTCGCCCGCGCCCGCCGCGTCGCGAAGCCGCCAGGTCATCCCGAGCAGGTCGACCCGGACGCGGTCGACCGGCTTGAGGCGATGCTGCGGGCAGGCCACAGCAACGACCCGGCCGTCCTCGAGACGCTCCTGGGACAGCTGACCGCCGACGAGACGGTGGCGACCGACGCCGAGCCGGGGAACGCCGAGTTCCTGGCCGGCCTGCTGCTCATCATGCATGCGGCCCGCGCGGGCTCCGAGCCGGCCATCCTGGCGGCGCTGACCAAGCTGGACGCGGCGCTGCGCAGCGGCGTCGAGCCGGCGGCGGTCGCCTGGTGCGTCGTCGGGGTGATCCGGGTCGAGCTCGCCGCTCGTAACAGTGACGCCAGCCTGCGGGAAGAGGCCGGGGAATACTTCCGGACGGCGCTGCGCAGCGGGCTCGCCGAGGTGCAGCCCACCCTCGCTGCCCTCGCTCACCGTCGCCTCGCCGAGGCGCTCGCCGTGCGGCTGCAGACCGGTGGCTATCCCGACGCGGTGATCGGGGAGGCCGCCGCCGAGGTGGCCGCCGCCTGGCCGCTGCTCGCCGACGGCCGGCTGGGCGCCGACGCGCGCGCCGAGCTCGCCGGTGCGCTGGTGCCGTTGGTGCTGCCGATGATGGTGCGGGACCTGGACTTCGACGTTGCCCGGCTGGACGAGCTGCGCGCGGCGCTGGAGGCGCACCCGTCACCGCCGGCCACCTGGCCCACCCTCCTGGGCACGTTCGTCATGGTCCGGGACATGCTGGACGGCCTCGTGCGGGCCGGGCCGGCAGGGGTGTCCACCTACAGCGAGTCGCGAGCCCGTGAGGCCTTCCGCGGCAGTCCCATCCCCGATGCGCTGGTCCCGTTCGTGGCCTACCAGGAGGTCCTGCGGGCGCACGCGACCGGTGAACGCGCGCGGATGCAGGGCGCGCTCGAGTTGATCGAGGGCCACTCGTCCCCGGAGGCTCGCATGGTCGCCGGGCTCGCGAAGGCTCAGCTGGCCGGCTGGGAGGGAACGGACGCCGTCGCCGCGCTGGACCAGATCGCGCAGTCGATCGAGGACTACGGAGCGGACGATCCGGCGGCCTGGCTGCTGCACAGCGACATGCTGCCGTCAGTGCGGCTGTTGCGCATGATGAGCCGAGCGATGGCCGGTGAGCGCGTCTCACCGCGCGAATACGCGCGCCTGCTTCCGGCGCTGCTTCGAGGGGCCACCGACCTGCGCCGGGGGCACAATCGCCGCGCCGGCCCAGGCCCGGCGACCGATCCGTTGACGTCGGCCCTGTCCGGTCTGCTGCCGTTGATGCAGGCGATACTCGCGGCGGCCGTCCCCTTCTATCCGGCCGGTGCCCGTCGCGAGATCATGAAAAGGGCCGAGCGGTTCGCGGGCACGGGCGAGCCGGGCGCGATCGCGATCGGGCACTGGTTCGCAGCCCAGAGCAGCAACGACGCGCACGCGCTGGCGGAGGCGATCGTCTGGGCGGACCGGGCACTGGCCGCCCTGGGCGGCCCACAGCACCTCGACTGGGCGGGCATGGCGCTGATCGCCGCGGAGGCCCGGCGCCGCCGGCGGGCGGACGGCGACCTGAGGCGCTCCCGGGAGCTGGGGCTGTCCGTGCTGCAGTGCCACACCTGGCGCGTCCTGTTGCAGTCCGGCACCGACGACGCGCTCGCCGCAGCCCGGGACGCGATCGAGGACGCGCTGAGCGTCGCTGACTGGTGCGCCGAGGACCGCGAGGCCGACGACCTGATCCGCGCTCTCGACGCCGGCCGCGGCCTCGCGCTGTACGCCGCCGTCACGACCCGTTCGGCGATGGAGCGCCTCACCGACCTGGAGGAGGGCGATCTGGCCGCCGAGTGGGCCGAGGCCGGCGGGAACAAGCTGGTCGACATCGGGCTCCGCGCGCCGGTCCAGAACGACCTGCGCCGCAGGGTGGTCGAAGCCCTGGCCGCCGCCCAGACGGGCGACCTGCTCGACCCGCCACACCCGGACCGGATCCGGGCCGCGCTGCGGCAGCACGGATCCGACGCGCTCGTGTACCTGATACCGGGCGGGCCCACCGAGGGCGGTGGCACCCGGCTCGGCAGGGCGGTCGTCGTACCGGCCCGGGCGACAGCGCCGTTGCAGATACTGACCTTTTCCGAGATGGTCGTCGGGCCGGGCACGCCGCTGGAACGCTACGCCGAGAAGTACCAGGCCTGCCATCGCAACAACCAGCCCAAGGGGGCGAAACGAGCGGCGGTCGCGCCTTGGCGCGCGGAGCTGTCCAGCCTGGTCGACTGGGCCGGCCGGGTGGCCGGAACCAGCCTGCTCCAGGAGGCGCGAGCGTGGTCCGCCGACCCGGACTGCCCGCGGCTCGTCCTCGTCCCGGTCGGCGCGCTGGCCCTGGTGCCCTGGCACGCGGCGGTCTGCGAGGACAGCCGCGGCGCACGGCAGCCGATGGCGGCCCGGGCGGTCGTGTCGTACATCCCGTCGGCCCGACTGCTGCGCCGGGCCGTCGACGCGCCGCCGGTCACCGCCGGCGAGGCACTCATCGTCGGTAACCCTGCGGGTGCCAGGAGCCTGCGCGGCGCGGCACTCGAGGCCCGGGCTGTGCGGAAGGCCTTCTACGGCACCGCAGCCCTTTACGGCCGCCGGGAGAACGGCCAGGCCCCGCCCGACCGGGCGGGGACACCAGCGGAGGTCCTGGCCTGGCTACGAGACCGGCGGTCCGGCCGGCGCCTGCTTCACCTGGCCTGCCACGGCTACGCGGAGCCGGCCGACCCGACCCGGTCACGGCTGGAGCTGGCCAGCGGCTCGCTGGCGACCACGGAGCTGCTCGCGCACCAGCCCGGCGGCGCGCCGCCGGTCGAACGGGTCTTCCTGTGCGCCTGCTCCACGAACGTGACCGGGACCGACTACGACGAGGCGTTCAGCCTGGCGACGGCGTTCCTGGCTGCCGGCGCCCGGACCGTCTTCGGATCGATGTGGGACGTGCCCGACGAGCTCACCTCGCGGATCGTGTTCGCCGTCCATCACTACCTGGCCGAGGGGTGCTCCCCAGCCGAGGCCCTGCACTGGGCCCAGCTGTGGTCGCTCACCCCCGACCGGCCGCCGCTGCCCTCGATGCCGGACGAGCTGCTCGCCGCCGAGACCGGCGCCTCCGACGACCCCGCCGGCTGGGCCGGCCTCATCCACCTCGGCGTCTGACGGCAGCGGGCCCGGCGGGCATGTGCACGAGCTGGGGATATTCCGACCCATGAGGCTAGAAGGAAAATCTAACCGCAGCCGGGCACAGCAAATTGACCCGGCGTGCTTTCGTCCGCTGGGTCGGGAGCGGTGCGGTGTGCGGTTATCGGCGGGTCAGGCCGCGGGCTGCTCCCGGGGGGTGAGGGCGACCTGGAAGCCGAGGCGTTCGAGCTGGCGGACGTGGCCTGCCGCCTGCCTGGCAGGGTCGGCGCGCTTGTCGAAGTAGTCGGCGCCGAGTTCGCGGTAGCGGGCGTCGGGGTCATCGAGGAGGTGCCAGACGGTGACCAGTATCGAGCGGGACACGGCGACGACGGCCTTCTGCCGGCCGCGGCGGGCGCGGATGCGCCGGTAGCGCACTCCGTAGAAGGTCTGGGTGCGGGCCAGGGCCAGCACGGCCTGGCCGAGGGCGCCGGCCAGGTAGCGGTTGCCCTTGCCGGTCTTGGCGGGTTTGGCCTTGCCGGCCGATTCCCGGGCCTGGGGAGCCAAGCCGGCCCAGGAGGCCAGGTGGTCGGGGGTGGGGAAGCGGGAGGTGTCGGTGCCGACTTCGGCGATGACGACCCGGGCGGCGGCCGGGCCAAGTCCGGGGATCTCGGCGAGGCGTTCAGCCAGGCCGAGGCGAGCGGCCTCGGCGGCCGTGGCACCGGGGGCGGTCGCCTCGGCCTCGTCGGCGTCGGCAGGGATCTCCCCGGTGGCGGGGTCGACTCCGGCCGGCGGGCCGCCGGGGTCGATCTCGGCGACCGCGGCGGCGATCTCGGTGTCGAGGGCGGCGACGCGGGCGGCGAGCTGGTCGATGTGCTCGAGCATCATCCGGGCCAGCATCGCGTGGTGGTCGTCGAACTCGCCGGTGAAGGCCCGCCGGAGCTCGCCGCGCTTGGGGCGCATCCGGCCCCGGGCCAGCTCGGCGAGCGCGCCCGGGTCGCGGTGCCCGGCGATGAGCGCGTCGAGCATGGCCCGCCCCGAGACCCCGAGGATGTCGCTGGCCACGACCGACAGCTTCACCTGGGCGTCTTCCAGCAGCTTCTCGAGCCGCTGCTTCTCCCGGGTGGCCTCGTGGACCAGCGCGCTGCGGTAGCGGGTCAGGTTACGCAGCCTGCGCAGCGGCTTGTCTGGCACGAAGCTGGGCGAGCACATGCCCCGCTCGGCGACCTTGCACAGCCAGACGGCGTCGATCTTGTCTGTCTTCGGCCGGCCCGGCAGGTTCTTCACGTGCCGGGCGTTGACCAGCCAGACCTTCAGCCCGGCGGCTTCCAGCACGTAGAATGGCGGCTTCCAGTAGGAGCTGGTGGCCTCCATCACGACGAGTTCGACGCCCTGGCAGATGAGGTGGTCGGCTAGGGCGACCAGGTCGTCGGTCATCGTGGTGTACTCGGTGACCTCTTGGCGCCGCCGGCCCGAGCCGATCCCGGACGGCACCCGCAGGCACGCAACCAGGCCCGCCTTGCCGATGTCCAACGCGGCGACCCGTTCGACGAACGGGCCCGCCTCCTCGGTCTCCTCGTTGACCGCCACGCGCAGTCCTTCCCGTGGGGTGGGGTGTCGGCGAGCCGCCCGCGGGAGCCCAGGGCAGAGCAGAAATCTAGAAGGCGCCCTCGAGGAGGCAGTGCACAGCCCACGAGCAAGCTCCCAGCATCAGACTTAATCGCGGCCGGACGGCGCCAGGGAAACATCGACGTCGGCGGGCGACCCGGGGCCATCATGCCGTCCCCGGGCTGCGGCATCGCCACCGACCAGCGATGATGCCGGGGCGTAACACCATTACTACGATCCGAACCGGATTTTCCGCCCGCACGGGCGTCCAAAGGATTGGGGGGACTTATTCAGAACTCCCCATCCTGGATGATCTAGGCCGAAGTTAAGTGATCTTGTTCGTATAATAGGGCTGTGACTTGCGCGTTCGGCGGCAAGCCTGATCGTTTTATTGGGCACGCCGCCTCTACCAGGCGTTTTGGCATTGCCGAGTTTCCCTATCCTGCCAGACCGGGCTGGTCGCGATCAAGGTTCATTACTGGAACAACTAGGCAGACTCGGACCAGCCCGGTCTGGCACACTGGGTATGCCCTGTATACCAAAAGCCCAGGTCACAACCGGCGTGCCCAGTAGAACGATCATCGGTCTGACCGAACGTGCAGGTCACGGTCTCAGCACGCCCTGAAGATCACGCAGCTTCGGTCTAAGGGTGGACTGGCCGCTGTCGCGCTTGTGTCGTAAAAATAACAACAGTAGGCCTGGTCTGGCTCAGCTCGTCGGGCTCGGGTGTGGGGACGGTCCGGCTCCGACAGGGGGAGCTGGGCCGTCCGTCATCGCGCGCCGGGCCCCCCGCGCAGCAGGTCGATCCGTGCGGCCAGCGCCTCGACCTCGTCGTGCCGGACATAGCGGCCCGTGTCCCCCATGGCGGCACTTTCCCACCGCCGGACGGTGGCGATCAGGTCGGCGGCCTCGGCGACGCCAGGTTCGACGCCGGGAACGCCCGTCTCTGCGGCGATCACCAGCGCGTCGGCCGCGCGCAGCGCGAACCTGGCCGACAACTCGGTCGTCGCCTCGAGCATGGCGCGGGTGCTCGGATGGTCCAGGACACGGCTGATCCAGCCGTGGGCCTTCGCCGCCCAGCGCGCGGCCTCCGGCCGGTCGCCGCGCGCCAGCGCCCGGCGCGCCAGCGCCGACGCGGCCGCGGAGGCCATCTGGGCCGAGTTGCGCACCGGGTCGAAGATGCCCAGCCGGGCGACGAACCGTTCCCGAGCCGGCAGGACTGCACTTTCGAACAGCCGGACCGCCTCCCGCAGATCGTCCTCGTCGTCGTGAGTACCCAGGTAGGAGGCGTAGTTGTTCAGGTGGTAAGCCAGCAGCTCGGGCAGCTCGGCCAAGTCGCGCAGCACGTCCGGTTCGATCTCGACCATGGCCAGCCAGTGCCGCCAACGGTCGCGGACCTGCCGGTCCAGCTCGGCCGGCGCGGGCAGCCCACTGCCAGGCCGGCCGGCGTTCACCCGCCGCAGCGTGTCCACCTCAACGTTCGACGCGGACACGATCTCGGCCGCGGCGCCCCGGTCCAGCCTGCCGGCGTCGAACAGCCGCCGGCAGTGCTCGGTCGACGCCGCGAGCCGGTCGAGCGACGCACTCACGTCGTTGGTCACGTCGACGCGCTGCAGCTGGAGCCGGGTGAGGTCGATGCGGCACACGGCGATCGCCCGGACCGGGTCGTCGTCGGGCAGCACGGTCTCGACCAGCCGTCGCAGCAGCTCCAGCCAGGTCGGCACGCCCGGCCGGATTCCTTCCCTGGCTGTCTCTGAGGCCAGCAGTTGGCGGATCACGCCCAGCATGGCGATCACGATTGTCCGCCGGGTGAGCAGCGGCAGCCGGCCGAGGCGGTGCGGGTCGGGAACGGCCGGTAGCGGCCCGCCCAGGGCAAGGATCGGGTCGTCGATGTGGGCGTCGGCCAGCGCCCGGCGCACGAACCGGTCGACGATTGTCATGGGGCTCATGAGCGCCTCGTAGGCCCATTGGCCCGGCTCCCGCTCGGAGATCCACAGGTGGCTGTCGTCACGCAGGGTCGCCGCGGTCAGCAGCTGCGACAGCAGCCGGCCGGCGATCGTCTCGTAGGTGTCCTCCCGGGTCACCGGGGCCAGCGAGCTCAGGTCCAGCAGGCTCTGTCGCCGCAGCGTGGCGTCGACGATGTCGAGGTCGCGCGGCCGGCTAGGGGCGACGGTGCCGCGCGGCGCCCCGATCTCGCAGCGGGTGAGCAGCTCCGGGTCGAGCCGGTGCGAGAGCGGCGCCTCCAGGACGACCGTCAGCGGCCGTTGGATCGCGCGCGCATGGATGGCGGCCACGAGCAGGGCAGGCTGGGAACGGAACACCTCCACCAGCACACCCGCCCACGCGGCCAGCTTCAGGCCCGGTGAGAGCGGCTTGCCGGACTCGTCTACCAGCAACGCGATGGCGTCCTCGAGCCCCGCGCGCAGCGGTTCGATCAGACGGTTGACCCCGGTGAGCACGACGGCGGCCTTCGTGTCCGGCCCGAACCGGTTCAGCGTGGCGTTCGCGATCTCGTTCGGCAGCGCCCCCGCCGGCCCGGTGACGCCGATCCGGTCGACCAGCGCCCACCCGTCGTGCGGTGCCTGGTCCCGCAGCGCCGATACCTGCGACCTGGTCGGCAGTGGCGCGCCGCGGGCGATCTCCGACAGGGTGATGGCCTGGAAGTCGCTGACCCAGGTCGCGGTCCCGAAGGGGCTGTCGGGCCAGGCGACGCTGAACAGCGGCGCCACCTTGCGGGCCAGCCGGGCGGGGACGATCTCCGCCCGGGCCTCGGGGATCGCCGGCACGACCACTGGCAGCAGCGACACCCTCGAGCACCTCCTCCTGACCCCATCGGCCGCGGCCAACTCTAGCCGGCTCTCGCAGTATCGCTCTTTACGTAGAAAGTATGTGAGCGTAGAAAGACGTGTATGCTGAACCGGAACGAACGGGGACGACGAGCCGTCGGCGCTTGCGGCTGTAGCCCGCCGGCTCGGCGGGCCTGTCACCCCGGCGGCGGCCGGCCACCGGCCGAGCCGACCCGGAAGGCTGGTGGTGGGCGGACGCGCGGGAGGGCTGACCGGACGCGCCGCGTATCGGCGCGCCGAACGTCTTCGCCCGGGCCGAGCGCTCGGCCCGGGACTATGCCGCGCGGACCGCGCGGCGATCGTCTAGATGGGTGTGGTACAAAGAGGCCGCTATCAACTGGGGGATTGAGATACGCACATACTTGTCTTCGGCCTTGCCCGAATTTCTACACGGATGTAGCGGCACCGCGCCCCATTCGTAACGCCTACGGCTGCGATATCTAGGCGCCAGGCTTTGCCGGAACGGCCAGGGCCTCCGCCGCACCGGCGTAGGAGCGCTTCTTCTCGCTCGGGCGACCGCGCCCGCTCCTGGTCGGACCATGTTCGCGGTTCTCCGCGAGGTGGATTTCGGCCTTCCTTTGTCTACCCTTTCTCGTTGATTGGAGCCCTCATGTCCGAGGAGCGCGCCGCGCGCGAGGGACAGGTCATCATGCCCTTCTACATCATCTGCGATGTGTCCGGGTCGATGTACAACGACATGGCGGCGCTGAACGACGGTCTCGCCCAGCTGCGGCAGGACATCATGAAGGACCCGGTCGTCGACGACCTGGTCATGCTGAGCGTCATCACCTTCGACGACAGCGCCCGCACCGTCGTGCCGCTCACCGCGCCCACCGATGTCGAGCTGCCGCGGCTCGGCCCCGGCGGGGGAACCACCTACGGCACGGCGTTCCGGGAGTTCCACCGGGCCTTCGAGGAGGACCGCAAGCGCCTGAAGGGTGAAGGCAAGCGGGTGTTCCGGCCGTGCATCTTCTTCCTGTCCGACGGCGAGCCCCAGGACCGGGACTACCTGCAGACGTTCCAGTCGCTGCTCGGCTACGACCCCACTACCAAGCAGGGCAACTCGGCCTACCCCTACGTCACCACGTTCGGATTCCGGGACGCCTCGCAGCACACCATGGAGGCCATCGCCTACCCCAACTTCGGCGAGTCCAATAAGCGCGGCCGCTGGTTCCTCGCGAAGAACGGCCAGGCCGTGGGTGAACTGCTCAAGTCGATGGCGGGCGTCATCGGGCAGTCCGTCCTCAAGTCAGGGCAGAGTGTCGGTACGGGAGCGCCGCAGTATGTCGCGCCGACCTCGGTCGCGGGCATGGAAGGCAGTTTTGTCTAGCGCGACCGCCGGCGGTATCCCAGCCATCGGTGATCCGGGACGTGCCGCGCTCGAGGTCGGTCCCGGCGCTCCGGTCCGCCACCCGGACTCGGCCGATCACGAGCTGAGCGAGTGCGCGGTTCCGGGCGCACAGGTACGGGCCGCGAGCGTGCGCGGGCTGCTGCACCGGCACCGCTCGCAGCCACGGCAAGATCGATACTCGGTGGTCTACGACGAGGCCAGCGCGCTGCTCGTCGTCACGGTGTGCGATGGCGTCGGGCAGTTCAGCCTGTCGCACGAGGCCGCCGGTTTCGTGGCGGCCGCCGCGCCGCGCGCGTACCTGGACCAGGGCGACTGGAACCTTGCCGTCGGCGAGGTGAACGAGCGGCTCGGGCGGTTCGCCGCCGAGGCTCCGGAGCGCTCGCGCCTGGACCAGGCCCCCGCGGACGCACGCATGGCAACGACGCTGGCCGGGGCCGCGATCGGTCTCGCACCCGGCCAACGCAAGGCGTCGATCGCCTGGACGGACGACACGTCCATCTGGCTGCTCAATAGCGGCGAATGGACGAACCTGACGCCGGACCCGTTGGACGACGACGCGGCCGGCGTGCATACCGGCCGGGTACGGGCGCTGCCGAGCGCCGAGCCGCGGGTCTTCGTCGCCGAGGTACCCGCCGAGACCGGTGCGTTGTTCGTCCTGACGGATGGGATCGGCGTGCCGCTGGAGGGGGCGCGGCAGGTGCGGGAGACGCTCGCCGAGTGGTGGGCCGAACCGCCGGACGTCTTCACCTTCGCGCGCCAGGTCGGCTTCGCCCGCAGGGGCCACATGGACGACCGTACCGCCGTCGGGGTCTGGTTCAGCCCGTTGTGATCAGCATCGACAGGCGCAAGCTGGGCCAGCTCACCGAGCTCGGTGAGGGCGGCATGGCGAAGGTCTACCGCGTCGGGAGCTCGGTCCCCGGGCTGCCCAGAGGACTGGCGTTCAAGGAGCTGCTGCCGACCGTCACCGGCACCGACCGCCAGCAGATGCTCGCCGCGATGCGCAACGTGGTCGCGTTGCGCGCCGCCATGCCCACCGCGGAACAGGCCGAGCTGGACTCACTCACGACATGGCCGCTCGCGATGGTCACGGACCGCGGTACCGAGGTCGGCCTCCTCATGCGCCTGCTCGATGACGATTTCTTCATCGACGAACGGCCGCCTGGCGGTGCACCGGGACGACGGGTGTTCGAGTTCCAGCTACTCACCGCCAGGGACCGTGCGCAGAAGCTCGGGATCGACATCTCGGCGGCCGACGACGGCCTCGTCCGCCTCGCGCTGATGGCCCGGCTCGCCTATGCCATCGAGATTATCCATCGGCCCCGCGGCCCGCTCCGGCTCGTCTACGGCGACCTCAATCTGCGCAATGCCGCGGTCGCCACGACCCCCCCTCGGATCCTGCTCGTGGACTGCGACGGCGTGGCCGACGTGAACGACCTGTCGCGGTTGCAGCCCAACACGCCCTTCTTCATTCCGCCCGAACTTCTGCAGCAGCCGGGAACGCTCCAGGACCAGAGCACCGACGTCTACAAGCTCGCGCTCTGCGTGATCCGCGGGCTCGCCATCGGGAAGGGCACCACCCAGCTCACCGACCCCGCCAGCCCCAGAATGATCCCCGGGCTGCTCGACCAGGCCGGCGTCGACCTGATCAACCGCGCGGTCGGCCCGGACCGCGCGCGAAGACCGACGGCGGAGGAGATCAAGGAATACCTTGTCGGCCGAATCCTGACCCTGGCGCGACCGCCCGAGCTCTTGGACGCCTCGCTGCGCCGGACCCTCGTCATCTGCGGGTCGGATGTGCTTGTCAAGTGGAATCACCGCTACGGCGAGAAGGTGCGCATTCACGGAGTGAACGGCTTCGAGGTCAAGAATATCGATCCCGACGCCCACCCCAACGGGTACGCGGTCCAGCCGCCGACCGGCGGCCCCATCTACGTGGAAGTAACGAACAAACACGGCGCCGACGAGCTGCTCGCCGGTCACCTCGACTATTTCGATCCGCCCGCGTTCGACCTCGAGAAACAGCTGGCGGGTGCGCTGCCTCGGCTCGCGGTGCCGGATCTGCCGGTGACGACGATGCCGGACTCGCTCGTAGAGCTGCCGCCCTACCCGGTGTTCACCGCGGAGATACCCGCGATGCCGGAGATCCAGCTGCCAGCGATCGAGCCGTTGCTCAACCTCGGCCAACTCGTACCGATCCCCGTGTTCGGCGCGCCTGGCCCGCGCGAGGCGTTCGCGCGGGCCCACGAGCAGGCCGGCGAGGGTATCGCCGCGGCTCTCGGCGACGGCGTACAACGCATGCTCGATGCCGCCCAAAACAAGATCAACCGACTTACTCCATGAACCCGCCACGGGTGCCGTGAAGGACTTTGATGACATGAAGCTGACGACATGAAACGGCTTGGCAGACTGCTGGCACGGCTCGGCGGTGCAAACCTGGCGGTTCTGGACCAGGGGCCGAAAGAGACCGGCCGATACATCGCCATGGGGATCGTGCTGCTCTCCACGGCCTTTCTCGCCGTGTTGTCGATGACCTTCGCGATGGCGAACGGGCTGCACGTGCGGCAGCCGGGAGCTCTCCTGGTCGGCCTGGCGTGGGGCGGGGTGATCATCAATCTCGACCGGCTGCTGATCCTCTCCCTGCGGACCCGCGCCGGAACGTGGCGGACCGTTGCGATGATCATGCCGCGTATTCTCATGGCCGCGCTGCTCGGCGTGGTAATTGCGACGCCGTTGACGCTGAGGATCTTCCAGCCCGAGATCCAGACTCAGCTGGGCCTCGACAACATCGATACGGCGGAGCGGGGCACCGGCATTCTCGACAAGGGTGCGCAGCAGGCGAAGCTCGACAAGATCAACGGTCAGATCACCACCTACGAGAACGCTCTCAACGGGAAGATCGAGTTCACGGCCCCTGATGTCGAACAGGCGCAGAAGGAGCTCACCCAGGCGGAGGCCGACAAGAAGACCAAGGCGGACGCGTATAGCCTCGCCTGGGCTAACTGGCGCTGCGAGCTGGATGGGCAGTTCTGCAACGGCGGCAGCGGCAAGAGCGGCCCCGGCCCGCGGGCGACCTCGCTGAAGATGCTGGTCGATACCGCGCAGGTGGACTTGACGGCGGCGTCGACGCTCGTCGAGCAGAAGCGGACGGCGCTGACCAGGGCCCAGACGGCGGCCATGGGTGACAACAAGACGAAGCTGACGGACGCCCAGGTGGAGGCGAAGCGAGTCCTTCCCGGGCTGCGATCCCAGCGCGACGATCTCCAGAGCGCGATTGCCTCGCAGCGTGAGTATCTCGACGGCACGGCATCGAGGAACAACGGCATTCTCGCGCAGCTGGTCGCCCTGGATCACCTAGGCGACAACAACAGCGAGGCCCGGTGGGCCCACCTGCTGGTCGCCGGCCTGTTCTTCACGATCGAGCTGCTGCCTGTCGCGGTGAAGACGATGATGATCTCCGGGCCGCCGACCCTCTACAGCCAGATCAACGAGCTTGAGGAAAAGCGCCTGCTCGAGGACGCCATCCAGAACCGGAGCCTCGTCCGCCGCCGCCGCAAACGCCGTGAGGACAAGGCGATCGAGCTCGACGAAGACATGTATGACCGGGAGGTCGCGCTCGGCAAGAAAGCCAACGAACGCGTTGCGGATATCATGAGCAAGGTCATCGACGGCGCGCTGGACAGCTGGAGCAAAGAGGTGGCGCGACTTCTCGTCGCGCAGAACCAGCAGAACCAGGGAAACCAACCCGGTGGTGGTCCCGCGTCGGCGGCGCAGACGCCGACCGCCGGGCAGCAGCAGGCAGGCGGCGGGGTATCGCCGAACGGGGCGGCGGGCGGACAACAGGGCCGCGGCGGGCAGCGGCCGAACCGCGCTCCGCGCCAACGCCAAGGTCCGCACGGGCCGCTCAACGGGGTCATCGGTAAGCTGAACCTGCCGCCCACCAGAAAGCAGCAGCCGTGACCGGACCTGACCTGACCCCCTATTGGACGGATGACGAGTGGGCCGGATTCATGGTTCAGCTCGTCCCGGCGGCGCGCCTGTCGGTGCCATTGCTGGAGCTTTACCGTCAGGTCCACGCGCGTATCGAGACCGACGCCGTCCTGTACGACCTGATTACTCTCGCCCAGGTCCCGCTTACCGACGACCCGGGTGTGGACGACGAGCAGATCATGAACGACCTGCTGGCCTCGGCGACGGAGCAACGCCATTTCTTCGCGCCCCGCGGCGTGTTCGCCGTCGTCCTCGTGGCCGAGCGGGCGGAGGACATCCCGCCGGTCGTGGCACGGCTCGCGGAGTCACCGCTGCTGCCACAGCTGCGCGTCCAGTACTTCCCCCTTGTCCTGGAGGTGGACTCGGCCACGTACGGACCGAGTCCGGCCACCGTGCTGGCCGTCATGAACATCGCCAGATCACTCATCGCCGAGTACGAGCATCGGCCGGGCATCGCCGTCGACGAGGCCGAGTTTCTCGCGCTGATCAGGCGGCTCGTCGACGAGGAACGCGCGGCCCGCCGAGCCGGGCCAGCGCCGGAGATCGCGGTCGCGGAGCCATCCCCGCTGTCGGCACCCTCCGAGACGCCGGCCTCCGACGCCCGCCCGCCGGTGAGCCTGACAGCGGCCAAGCCAACGGAGGCCAAGCCGCTGGCGACCACGCCCGACAAGGCCCCGCCAGAGCGGGCCCTGCGTGAGCCGGTCGTGCAGGCCGGGGCGGCCATGGTGTTTGTTCAGGAACGGTCACCGTTGCGGCGGCTGCGCACGCCGGCGCCGACCGACGCCGACTCGATGGAGCAAATCGCCGACCTGACGGACGCCGTGGCGCTTGCGTGCCTCGTGTTCGTCCCGGATGACGAGAACCAACCTCGGGAGGTGTCGAAGCGCAGGCGGACGACCGCGCTCGACCTGGATCGGCTCCTCGGCACGGTCAGGGCCGATGCGGATACCACCCGGCCGGTCAAGGTTGGCATCGAGGTCCTGAGCGCGACGAGCCCCCTGCGCAAGCACGGTGCGCTGCTCCCGGCCGGTGAGCTGACCGGTGGCGATCTGCCGAAGGTGCCCATCGGGATGTTCGATCTCTTTGATACGGCTGACTCGTTGTTGGCGGCGATGCAACGCTCGACCCGGTCGCTCGCCACCCGCGACGTCGAGGTCCTGAGCCGCCACCTCATCTTCCTGGCCACGGCGCCGCTGCGGGACACCAATCTCACCGGCGGCGAGTGGGACAGGCTGTTGCGGCAGGCCCGGATCACCTGGGTACATTTTGGCTCGGCGGAACCGAGATTCAGCGAGCTCGAACGCCCGTCGCCGTTCGGCGTGCACATCCTTACGGACGCGGACGACGTCCCGGCGCTGTTCCGCCGGGAGTCCAAGGTGCTCTACACCTGGCCGGCCGACATCCCCCCGTCGCTGCCCGCCACGGATGTGGCGCAGGTCGCGGCGGAGGGAGTGGAGGTCGCCGAGGTTCCTAAGGCGCTGGATCTCCAGGAGGAGATTGCGGCCCCGAAGAGCCGGCACTGGTGGCCCCGGCGCAATGCCACGCCGCAGACGGACGACCGGTAAACCGCTGCGGAAGCGGTGCCGCGCCGTGAAGCAATGCCACGCCGCAGCGGATGGCCGAGGGCGCCGCAGCGCGGTCGACACCACCCGGCTCGGGGCCGACGGCGCCGGTCATGAGGCTGGCTCGTCGCTGCCGCCCGTGGCGCGTCCGGTTCTCGTCCGAGAACCGGACGCGCCACGGTGCATGCATCAGGCGGCTGGCGGCGCCGAGGCCGATCCGCCGGGGATCAGAGCACCGGCGCTGGCGACCGCGTCGCCGCCCGGGCACGCGTCGGGCCGCTGCGGGATCGACATGTACACGTCGCCGATCGTTGCCGTCGAGGATGACTCGGTCGTCGCCGCGATGCCGATGGTGCCGGCAGCGACTGCCACCACCACAAGCATCCGGATCTCCTTATACATCGGTTGCCTCCGCTGGGTGTGATCTTGTGGGCCGCCGGCCGAGGGCGGGGACGACGCAGTAGCGCCGCCCCCGCCCTCGGCCTGACATAGACAGGACGTGCGTCGGCCGCCCGCGGCTCGCTGACCGCGAGCCGGTGACGGAACCCAGGCGCCAGCAATGGCTCGGGTCTGCGGGCGACTGCGGCGCCGCGGGAACAGAAGGTGGCCGAGCATGAAGGCCTCGGGCATGGCCGGGCATGGTGGTCCGTCAAAGAAGTGGCTCTGCCAAGATTCCGGTGGTGACAAGCGGTGATAGGGGTTTATGAGAGCAGGATCCGCTGCCGGAGCAGGGAGAAACCAGCGCGGCCGTACATCTGACGTTTGATCAGTTTCGTCTTGGGGAGCGCAGAAAAATAACACGTAGAGTCGCAAAATGG
>NZ_CAKJTR010000077.1:0-4751 GCF_917627355.1 Protofrankia sp. Cj3
GTACCCCGGCTCCGTCTGCCCGGATAGAACACAACTATCCGGGCAGACGACAACGTGGCAGGATGCTTTCTGGGCATCGAGAGCAGGATCCCGCACGAACGCGAAGCGTTCGGGTGGGGGGCGAAACGATCGAAGATCCATCAGACACGCCCTAGCCATCGCATCAAGGGAACGGGGGCCTTGGCCGTGTCTGAAGCCGGGAGCGCGGGTCGACGAGATGGTCGACGATGGATGTGGGTGGTCGCCACCACCGCCGCGGCCGGGGCGGTGCTGGCGGTGGTGGGGATCTGGCACCTGCCGGCTCGGATGTACCCGGACGCGGGCGACACCGACGCACGGGCGGTCTTGCAGAGTGGGCTGCTGACGGTCGCCGCTGCCCTGGTCGCCGTCACCGGCGGGCTGGTGGCGCTGGACGAGACCCGCCAGGCGAACGCGGAGATCCGCCGGGCGAACGAGAACACCCACGTCCGTGAGCTGTATACGAACGCGATCGAACAACTCGGTTCGGGCAATGTGACGATCCGTCTCGGCGGCATCTACGCGCTCGAGCGCATCGTCCATGACAGCCCCGCCGACCAACGTGCCGTCGTCGAGGTTCTCTCCGCCTTCGTCCGCACCGCCGGCGCAGACAGGGGCACGGCAGCGGCAGCCACCCGCACCGCGGTACCTGCCGCGGCCAAGGCCCCGCCGACGCTGGCCGCGCCTGACGGCCCAGCTGTGCCACCGACCGCTGACGTTCGCGCCGCCGTCCAGGTCCTGGTCCGCCTCGCGCACCCAGCCGACCTCACCGGTGCCACCCTCGCCCGTCTCGCCGGGCTTGCCGAACCGGTCAGGCTCACCCACCTCGTCCTCACTGAGGCCGACCTGAACCGCGCCCGGCTGGCCGGGGCAGATCTCAGCGGCACCCAGCTGGACGACGCGAACCTGGCCGGCGCCGACCTTCGCCGGGCGAACCTCACGGATGCGATCTTGATCGACGCGAACCTGGCCGGCGCGCTGCTCGCCGATGCGATCCTCACCCGCGCCCTGCTCTTCGGGGCGCGGCTCACCGGCGCCCGACTGAACGGGGCAGATCTCAGCGGCGCGCAGTTAGGCCGAGCGGACCTCACCCGCGTCGAGCTCGCTGGAGCCACCCTCACCGGCGCCCAGGGCCTGACCCAAAGCCAGGTCAATGCAGCCCTGGGCGACGAGCGGACCCGGCTGCCGGCGGGATTGCTCCGGCCGGCGTCCTGGGGTCCGGAAGACCGGCAGCCGGCGTGACACATCGATGACATGTCGGTGAAACGGCCTGAGGACGCGTCGCGGGCCGACGTCCCGTCCGCCACCGCGTGCCGTCGAGTTCTTGATCCCGGCAGGCGCGCTCCCCGGCCCGCGGCACCCGCGGGTGCCTGCTGCCGGCCGGGACGGTCCAAGCCGTGTGGTGGCCACCAACTCGTCGACGGTGCCGAAGAAGCGGGGACTGCCAGAAGATCTTCCGGTAACTACCAACAACGGGGCCTTCACCTGCGGAAACGGCCCGCTGGCGCTGGGTGTTACACCGTTGTTCTTACAGGCCCCGACGCGGGCTACCACGCCGCCGCGCAACGCTACTGGGTCGCCGCCCTCCACGCCGCGCACAGCGCCGGCATCCCTGCCCTCGGCGCGAACGTGCTCAAGAACATGACTCTGCAGCTACTCGACTTCGACCAACGCACCGACGCCCTGACCGTCGCCGACGCCGCCCTGTCCGCTGGCAAAGGCAGCACCCCCCGCACCCGCGCCATGCTCGCTGTCCGCAAGGCCCGCGCTCACGCTGCGCTGGGCGACCGCCGGGACTGCACCCGTGCGCTCTCTGATGCAGAAACCTACCTCGGCAAAGGAGAGCGCGACGACGACCCGACCTGGGTGCGCTACTTCGACCGCGCCGAATACTGCGCCCAGGTCGCCATGACCTTCGTCGAGCTCGGCACACCCGCCCCCGCGGATCGGTACTTCGCCGCTGCCCTCGACCCCACCAGCGGCATCTCCCGCGTTCGCGACCGCGCCACCTACCTGATCCGCCACGCAGCCGTCCAGGTCGACCTCGGCGATCTCGACCATGCCCACGCGCTCGCTCATCAGGCGCTGCCGCACCTGGAAGAAGCTCCTTCCGCGCGCAACGGCTACCGCATCGGGGAACTGCGGTCCCGGCTCGCGCCCCACCGAGCTGACCCCCGCATCCGTATTCTCGACACCCGGCTGACCGCTGCCGCGTGACCCCCACCCGCGTCGCGATCGTCACCGGTGCCAACCGCGGCATCGGCTACGAACTTGCCCGCCAACTCGCCGCAGCCGGCACCCTCGTGATCGCCACCGCTCGGACCGAACAGACCGCCCGCGGGACCGCAGCCAAGCTGCGCGCCGAAGGTGCCGATGTCCGCCCCGCAACCCTCGACCTCACCGACCAGGACTCCATCGACGGACTTGTCGCCGACTCGATCATCCAACACAGCCGGATTGATGTTCTGGTCAACAACGCCGCCATCGCCATCGACGCCCGCATGCCCGCCGCCCAGCCCGACCTCGACACCGCCCACCGCACCATCGAGACCAACCTCATCGGGACCTGGCGGATGTGCGCCGCCGTCATCCCCCATATGCGCGCGGCCGGCTACGGCCGCATTCTCAACCTCACCACCCATATGGCAATTCTGTCCGAGATGAAAGCCGGCAGCCCCGCCTACCGCATCTCCAAAACCGGCATCAACGCACTGACCCGTATCCTCGCCGACGAACTCGCCGGCACCGGCATCCTCATCAACGCCGCGTCGCCGGGTCGTGTCCAGACTCGTATCGGCCCCGCCCACGCCGACCGCAGCCCCGCCGAAGCTGCTTCAGAACTCCTGTGGCTCACCGCGCTCCCTCCCTCCGGCCCTACCGGCGGCGTCTTCTATCAGGGCGCAAGTCTGCCCTGGTAGCGCAGGCTTCCCTTGCACGGTCGCGATTTTCCGCCGGCTGCGCCGAGGTCGCGCGTACCGGACGGGTGTTCATCGATCATCGCGGCGGCCGTCCGCATGATCGCGGGAGCTGTCCTCTACAGCCATACGGACAACCAACCCACCATCAGGCGGGAGCCTCCGGCTCCAGGTAGCCGTGTTGGCCGGCAGGGAAAGGGGCTGGGCGCTGGGGTGGCCGTGCTCGGTTCGAGCGTGGTCTACCCCGGCGGGCTGCGGTGGCGGTTCGTGCATGCGGCGGGGTGTTGTGACCATCACCACAGGGCACGCTACGCGGGCGTCCGGAGGAGGTCGCTGGTGTTGACGCGGTAGAGGCGGCCGATGCGGTGGACTTCGCAGGGGAAGCCGCCGCGGCGGGCGAGTTCGTAGGCGAGGGTGCGGCCGAGGCCGAACGCGCGGGCGGCCCACGGACATCCCTGCCCGGTGTCGGCCGCCGATCCGAGCCTGCCCGGCGCGGCCTGAGCCCTGTCCCTGACGACCTCTCGGAGAACGATCGTGCACACGCTTCTTCTCACGGCCACGGAAGCCGCCGACCTGCTCGGCGTCAGCCGCACCACGGTCTACGAGCTGCTCAACGCCGGACAGCTCGAATCCGTCCGGATTGGCCGGTCCCGGCGCATCCCCCGGGCGGCGCTCGTCGCCTACGTCGATCGGCTCTGCGGGCGTGCCCACGAGGACGCGGCGTGACCAGTCAGGTAGCCCGGCGGCGGGGCGGGCGGTGTTCGGCAATCCAGCGGATCACCTCGTCGGCACGCCAAATCTTCCCGGCCTTGATCTCGGCGAGTGGTTCAGGGAAGGATGGGTCAGACGTAACGATCTGGTGGACGCGGACGCGGCTCACGCCCAGACAGGCGGCGATTTCCGCTGTCCCCATGAGCTGTTCGCGGGCCATCCTCGCAGCGTACTTGACAGTCACTAAGCCGCCATAGACACTGGATAGAAATTAGCGACTGTTAAATACAGCGGTCCCGTCGGGAGCTCTCACCTTCCGCGACGGGACCTCGATCCGCACCCCTTCCTCTTCAAGGAGCGCAGACCGTGAGCCCTATCATTCCGCCTGACCAAAACCCATGGCGCATCCCCTCCGAACCGCCCGGGTTCGTGACGGTCCGGCAGTCCCCCACCGGTGACTACGAGGTGATTCTGCGACCCGGGGCGAGCCCGGTGGATCTGACCTCGGCGTTGCTGGCAGTGTCGGTGAACACGGTGTTCACCGATGCCTACGGGGACGTTGATGTGCTGATGCTGTTCCGGTCGATCTCCGGCACACCCCCGGCGCTGCTGCCCGCGGGTATCGGTAACCCGCCGGGTATACCGGCGATGCGCTGACCCGCGCGGGTTCTTCCCCTATTTTTCTTCCGTTCCTCTGGTAGACGCGTGACCTGCCGGGGGGCCGGTCGGGTCCAGGGTCGGCGCAGCCGATCGCGCAGCGACGCGCAGCGCCTTGGACGCGGCCGGTTTCCCGGCGGATCCTTCCGCGCTCCAGAGGTGCGGGATACCCGCGGCTCCGCGCGGCGGCAACGGCGATGGACGGCATCCTTGCACCAGAGGCCGACCCCGGTGCGCAACACGACAAGGAGCACGAGGACGACACGGCGAAAGAACAGGACGACAGATAGCGCGCCTTGGCTACACAGTTGGCCACATAACGATCACCGTTACCCCGGCCAGGTCGGGCGAAGCCCGACATCGGGGGTCCGGGGGTCGCCCCCCGGGAAGACATCGCGGCTGGTGGCGAAGCTGATCGAAGATCAGCGAGCAGCTCGCATCAGCTCGTGG
>NZ_CAKJTR010000077.1:5358-22806 GCF_917627355.1 Protofrankia sp. Cj3
AGCTGAGGGGATGGAACTTGAACCCCGATCTTGCCAGCTACCTGCACAAACGCCAGCCGTGGACGACGTAGGGCCGGCCGCTCGGCCTGAATCATCCGGCTGGCCGCCACCCTACGTCCAGATCCGCTACCACCACGACCAAACAAGGTCGCTTACTCGTCGTCACATCAGGCCTCGAAGATCGGCGGACGGTGACGCCCGAGCCCTGTCCACGAAAACGGAAACAGTCCAGATGGACGACGATCGCGAATTGACACCGATGGCTTCTGCGGGATCATAGTTGATCTATTTAGCCGCACAGCCGAAGCGATGCGGAAAGGGAGTCGAGGTGAAGGGTGACACCGACCACGACGAATCGAGGCGCCAGACCTGGGTCTCGACGTCGGCTGGCTCGCACCTGTTACATCGACGGTCCCGAGACACCACACCGGAACTGCAGCTGCGACGTGAGGTGCATCGGCTCGGTCTGCGATTCCGTGTGCACAAGCGCGTCACTCCGCGGTGCACACCCGACTTCGTCCTGCCCCGCTGGCAACTGGCGGTCTTCGTCGACGGCTGCTTCTGGCACGGCTGCCCGCAGCACGGCATGAAGCGCTTCAAGGGGCCGAACGCTCAGCTCTGGAGAGAGAAGTTCGAAGCGAACCTGGAGCGCGACCGTCGCAACAACGCAAGCCTCGCCGAGGCGGGCTGGCGTGTTGTGCGCGTCTGGGAGTGCGACGTGCACAGCGACGCCACGGGCGCTGCTCGCTTGGTGCGCGACCGCGCCTATGAGGACACGGCGGACAGGACTTCCTCGAACGGTAGCGTTGCCGCGTCCTCGCCCTTCCCGTCTCGCGACGACCGGTAGGCGCACCACGGACGGAGCGGACAGTCCGAGCAGTTCGGGCTGGCGGCCGGGCCGCAGACGGTCAGTCCCAGGTGCCTGATGGCCGCCACGCGCGTCTGCGCGTGTGGCGCCGCCCCAACGAGGCGGGCCAGGTCGATCCGCCCTTCCGTCCGCATGTTGACGTGCAGCGACGTGGTGTCGCGAAAGCGAGACGCGACCCGGACAGTCGGCGTCGACGCAAGGAGCACGTCGTCGCCGGTCAACAACCCGAAGAGTGCGGCCTCTGCGGGCTTCATGCCGACCAACGCGGGGACGTCGCCAGCGACAGCAAGTACGTCGACCAGCGGCTCCAGTCTGCGCAGCGCGCGCTGACCGCCTTCCGAGCCGATGGAACCGATGGCGGCGTCGAGTGTCGACCGGCCCAGGCGAGTCGTCTCCCGCACCGAGTCCATGACCGAGGCCGACCGGTCCGACCTAGAGCGAGCGGACGAAAGGACCGCGGCGACAGCGGCGGGAACTGAACCCATACCGGGTTGTTGCGACCACGGGAGCCCAGCCGCGTACTCGTCGAGGGCGCGGTGAACAGCCAACCAGTCAGGCTCGTTCGTAGCCGTCTCGTCGACGGGAGCATCAGGACGGAGCGCCCACGCGGCGGCCTTCCCCGCCGAGGGCGGCACCGCGTTTCCGATCTGGCGGAACGCGTCACTGCGGTGGCCTGCGAAGCGGAAGCGGTCGGGGAAGGTCTGGACACGAGCTGCCTCACGCACCGTCAGGGTACGGGCCTCGATGGGATGGATGTACCAGTAGCCGTCCTTGGCGATGTGTGCAGTGATCGTTCGGCTCAGCTGCCCGTAGTCGAGGCGCTTGTACTTGTCGTCGAATGTGTGCGTGCTATAGCGACGGAGATGCTCGGGGACGTCCGTGTAAAGCATGTCAGAGGTCATGTACTCGAATATCTCCTGGTCGTCCTCGCGGATCGGCCGAGTCATGTGGTCGTGCACAACGCCCTCGGGCGCGCCGCCTCGCATCGCTGTCACGAAGTCGCCGGGAGAGTCCGGGGAAACGTACGCGGTCTCCCGGGCGCCCGTCCCGCCGGACAGCGTGGGGAGGTCCCGGATAGCGTCGCCAAGATTCACATCGGGGTACTCGTCCAACTTGTTGAACGGGAGTCCGTCGCGCCGCGCTTGGACCAGCAGACGGCGGCGGTGCTGCGGCACGCCATGTTCCCAGGTGTTGATGATGCTGATTTTTGCCGCGTAGCCAGCGGCCTCGAACTTTGCCACGATCTCACGGACGCTCTTGAAGTCGTCGCTGAACGCCATGTCAGGAACGTTCTCCATCAACACAGCTCTCGGCCGTAGGGCAAGAGTGATGTCGACAAACGCGCGCCAAAGGAGTCGTCGCGGGTCGTCAATTTCACGTGACCCGTTGTTGATAAGACTGCGAATCTTACTGGAGCCGGCACGGCTGAACGGTTGACATGGCGGCCCACCGGCTACCAGGTCTATATTGACGTCGGACAGCAACGTGAGGAGCTTTTGATGCTCAGTTTTACTGCTGAGATCCAGAAGCAGGGCTTGGCCGGGGAAGTTGTGAGCGTGTGTCTCAACGGACGAGGGATCGTTGTCGACTGCGGCGACGACAGTCCAGCCGGCTGACTCCAGCCCGAGACTCAGACCCCCGGCGCCGCTGAACAAATCGATGGCGAGCGGCTTTCCCGAAGCTACCTCTGCACGACACCATTCGACAAAGCCGTCGGCTGTCGGAGCATCGGGATGCCGTGGCAGACGCAAACGGTCGCTGCGTTGCAGCTTCACGCCATATTTCACCACGCCGGCTCTCCCTTCTAAACTCGACCTACTCTCACTTCCTTATCAAACCACATCCTCGGTGAGCGGCGCGCAGGAACTGCGTCTATCACGACACCGTCGCTTGCGAAGCACACCATACGGGTCTGACAATTTCAGACGATCAAGATCGAAACGCAACGAGCACGCTTGGCGGGGGAGCCCAGCGCACGCGACGGCGAACATCGTCCCAACAGACTTCCTTCTTGCACCACTCCGTGATGTTCGCTGCGGCGGGAGGGGTCACCAGCGTCTCACGAACGCGCTCGGCCAGCGCGGCCAACTCTGCGAGCAATGCGGACGGTAGGTCCTGGACGCGCCAGAGCGTCTCCAGGTCAAGCGCCTCGCCAAGCGAACTGGCAACGATCGCGGCGGTATAAGCAGTGGTCTGTAAATAGTATCCGCCGGAGCGTGGGGTACGCACAATTCGATCAACGCCGTTGAAGAGCAGGGCTTTCCCGACGAGCCGCCTGAAGTACGTCGCCTGAGGTCGTTCGCGGTTGATTGTCTCGTTCTGCACGGTCCACTGCTGGAAGCACTTCTGCGCTCCCAGACAGACGATGTGCGGACTACCCTGGAACGCGAACTCGAACTGCGCGATTTCCGTCTTCGAAAAGCGCTGCGGTCGTGGGTTCTCCCGATCGAACGCCTTCCGTCGGGCCACCGTTCCGGCGTTGGAACGGTCGACTTCGTACTGGCCGCGCACACGCTCGTAGTACCAGCGAGTCTGGATGGTCGACCCGTGCGCAGCCGGTGCCCAGATGCTCCGTGACAGGGTCTCCAGACCAATGTGGAAGGGGCTGCTGCCCTCGAAATCTGCCAGGTTCACGGCGTTCTGGGAGTTGGCGTATCGCGAGATCGAAGGTACGAGACTGTCGAGCTGTTCAGCCGCGACGATGGTGATTTTTGCCGGCACGTGGATATCCGTCAGATCGGCACCCCTTCCGGCGGCATAATGCAGCGAGGCCGTGGTCTGGCCGCCATTAACTATCTGGAGATCGCGTATCCGGCGGAGAATCGGCTGCCCGTCCGGCCCCGCCCCGATGTCAGCCCCGGTGGCAGTGGCGGAGATGCCGTTGTTGTAGGCGAGAAAGTTGCCCGGCTGGTTCTTGATGGTCTCGAAGATGTTCTTGTTGATTTTTCCTCGAACCTGGAGGAAGGCCCGCACGTTCCGTTGCAGTAGTCGACCGTGGAACTCGTCGTAGAGCTGCGCGAGTAGCGTGCCCGGGACTACCGCGAGGACGCAGCGGTACCCACCGGCCTGGGTCGAGGACTTCACACACGGGACCACATGGCCGCGCTGCACGAGATCGATGACGATCTCCTCCTGCTCACGGCCCGACAGAGCGAGCCGTCCGAGCCGGACGACGTCCCACACATCGATGACAGCGGGCAGGCCGGCCGCCTCGACGCTGGGCATGGACGCCGGTCCAACCACGCCGTCGGTGACGACAACTATGCGTATCCGTTCCACCTCCGACCAGCTCGCGTGAATCCGCTCGGCCATGTCGAACGCGGGACTGGACCTCTCGAGCTGGGTGTGCAGCCCGCGCCGAACGAACTCGGCGAACGCCGTCGCCCGGCGAATCGCTCGATCCACGCGGTCACGCCGCACGCTCTGACCGGCTGCGCCGTACTCAGCGACAACAAGGTTCAGCGCGGTTCCGTCGTGGGCGATGTCATACCCGTTGACTTCGACATGACGGTTCCCGAACACGGTCCTGAGGAAGCAGACGGAGATGTCGTCGAGCGTGCCGTCGCCCGTCAGAAGCTCGGTCGTGACCGCGACGAACGCGTCCCGTCGCATGAGCCCTGATGTGTCGGAGATGCGCTCGACAACAAGCCGGTCTATCTCAGCCTCGTACTCGGATGCGCTTCGCTCAGCCATCGACGCCTCCCTCCGTCACAGCGCGCGAAGCCCGCCGGTACCGAAACACCTCTGTAGATCGCTGTCTGGCAGCCATCGCAAGATCCCTCAGCCGCGCGCGCAGCGACTCGGGCAGCTGTGTGGTTCCCGTCGCCTCGTCCTGCCAGGCTGGCCGCTCTGCCGAGTCGATCTCGATCAGTACACGAGACAGAGCAGTCTCCTTGTCGGCACCAAGGCCCGGCAGCCCGAACCATCCACCGGTCGCGATCAGGCGCCCGTCGCAGCGGACGTAGAACCCCTGCCTGCGCTGCATCTCGACCAGGTCTCCGAGATCGGAACTCTCCTCGACGGAAAGGCGGTCAGGGTGCGGGATCACGTACGGGGTGACCTCCACTCTGTGGCCGTCATGACGGAGGTACTCGGTACCCAGGTCCTGGGTAGCTGGGTTTCCGGTCGCGAACGGATCTCTGGCCACGACCTTCTCGTCCGCGATCTCGATTGTGAGGGTGCCATCAGCGATCACCACGCCGTACACGAGACCTATCGTCGCGCGCAAAGTGCGCGCCGCAACGGCAGCCACAGTGGGAGATACGTCGCCGCCCAGCCAGGTCGGGCGGAGGCCACGCATCTGGACGGCCACGTGAGTGGCGCCGGAAGGTGCTGAGGGCTCCGATTCGGCAGGGATGTCGTCGCCGATCACGCGAAGCCACCAGTGGCCCGTCATCCGCGCGAGTACCAACGACACGTGAGTCGAGCGCCCGGAAGGGGCGCGCGTGCTGATGGTGATCTGATCTGCGACACTGAGCATCAGCTGCGTCAGCCCCACCGCACTCGGAGGGTTCGACGGCGCAGATGCACCAGCCGCCGCCACCGCCGGATGAATGTTCCAGGTGGAAGGCGCCGAACCGTCGACCCGCAGGTCGATCCACCGGACGCGTGCCGTCAGATCGAAATCCAGGGAGACGCGGGTACCGCCCGCACTTACCGCGTAGTCGATGCAGCCGACGACGAGTTCCGCGAGCGCGGTGTGCCCGTGGTCACGCCGCAGCGCGGCCGGAAGCTCTGTCCCCTGGGCCACCGTCTGCCAGCGCCGGTTGCCGGTCGTCGGACTCCACGGGGGTCTGACGGAGTCAACCGCCCTTTGCCGAGCGTCCTTCGCCCGGGGACCTTCCCGGACGGAGCGCGACCGAGTCGCCCTCACTGGCGGTCCACCACCGACCTGGGCCTGTACCTGGGCCTGTGTCTCAGCAGAAGCAAGGAGGCTCCTGAAATTCTGCTTCGCCTTCACCTCGATCTGCCTGATCCGCTCCCGGGTCACTCCGAATTTCGCGCCAACCATCTCCAGGGTCCACGGCTCATCAACCTCGAAGCCGTTTCTCAGTCGCAGGATGCGCGCCTCCCTCGGGTTCATCTGGTCAAGTACATCCGCGACGATTACGGCGCTGAGTTTGCGGTCAATGACG
Organism: Protofrankia sp. Cj3; assembly: GCF_917627355.1. Taxonomy (NCBI): domain Bacteria; kingdom Bacillati; phylum Actinomycetota; class Actinomycetes; order Frankiales; family Frankiaceae; genus Protofrankia; species Protofrankia sp. Cj3. Next base: position 11,362 of record NZ_CAKJTR010000077.1, read on the forward strand.
ACGGCGGGATCGGAGTCGAAGTCCGCGGCTCCGTCCAGAAGGTCCCCAAGCGTGCTGTCCGCGCCCGGCTCGACAGGGCGGTCGAGCGAGACGATCCCGCGAGCAAGCCTCAGTGCATCTACGACCTGCTTCGAAGTCAACTCAGTTCGGCGGCGCACCTCATTCAGGTCGACCCCGGTCCCGTCAACGGACGCGGCTGCATATGCCGCCTGAACCTTTCGAATCCTCTCGGCCATCTGTACCGGAAGCCGGATCAGCCTCGAGTCGTTGTCGATCGTCCGGCCGATGGACTGACGGATCCACGTACTCGCGTAGGTCGAGAACTTGTGCCCAAGCGACGCGTCGAATTTCTCGATCGCTCGGACCAGTCCGAACACACCGCCCTGCACGAGGTCTTCCATGTCCAGACCAGACACGACGAAAGTCCGTGCGATCGAACGCACCAGACCGATGTTGTGAAGCAACAACAGGTCAAACGCAACCGCACGTTGATCGCTGTTTTCAAGAGTGGACCGGTATCCCTGCGGGACCTCCTCGCTCAGCGATGTGCCGTCGGCCCGTATCAGTATCGCCAGCCCGACCTCCTCATCCGCCGTGAGCACGCGACGACTCGCACGGCCACGATGGCGCTCGCCGTCCACCAGCCGACGAGCAACTTGGACTTGGCGGGCACGGCGCTCGCCCCCACCGGGATGCTCGGGAACGATCCCGGTAAAGATACTTGGATAGTTCGTCCCATCGCAGTCTCTGTCGGACAGCGTCTCCACGGAAGGTGGCAGCATGACTGAGCATCCGCGCACGTCGTCGATGAGCTCCGTCGGCAAGGCATCAACGAACGACGGTGCTCCGCTACCGGAGTACGTGAGCACGAGTTCGGTACGTGCACGCGCGGAAAGAACGTGCAGGTTCATCTGACTCGCGAGGTCGCGGCTCGGATCACTCACGTCCTGCAGCTCGGCCAAGACGACGGAGTCGAACTCGACGCTTCTGGCGCTCTGCCAGACGAGGATCGTTATTCCAGGGCTCCCGAAATCGAGTGATCGTGCGAGGTCGGGCCGTGAGCTCTCGTAGCAGCGCCTCCTGTTCAGGGTCCGCCCGGACAGCGCGTTCTCGAGGCGAGCGACCAGCCCCGCTGCCCGAACAAGAACACCGATCGACCGCGCGGGTCGAAGACGCTCGAAATCCACGAGCCAGTCGACGAAGCTCGAGAACGTCGGCGTCGACAGCAGTACCGGCCGCGGACCGTCCCGTTCCGGCACGACACATCGACCGGATCTTGATCCCGAGTAGAAGCTGTTCGCGAACGCGGCGACCGGTCGCGTCGTTCGGTTGTTCCTGGTGAGCATGAGCGGCTCCGACGTGCCCAGCGCGGACCTGATGTCCGGTGCGGTGGAGCCGTCCTCCCCCATCGGATAGTTCTCGTCCGCGAGCACTGTCGCCGGGATGGAGAGCATCCGGAGCAGAGAATAGAACTCGGCCGGATACCGTTCGCCGTCCAGGATGATCGGTCGACGCGTCCACAGTGTCCGCGGCCTCTCACGCAGGACCTGACCCAGGCAGGAGTCGAAATCGTAACGCCATCTTTCCAGTTCCGGCGGAGATCGGCCGTAGAGTTTCCTCCACAGTGACGGCATGAATTCGTGAAAGGTGACAACCGCGTCTCGACCCAGATACGGCGCGATCGCGCCGACGTAGTGTTTGAGCACTCGTCCGGGAACGACGACCGTGGTGTCTATTTCGGCGGTGTTGTATTCCGCCGCGAACTGCGCCGCGGCACGTGCTTTCTCGGACCCGGGTGGACCAAGCATGAGCACGGATTCCGGCCAGGACCTAGACCCTCCGGGTCTGGTGGATCGATGCGCGCGTGCTGCGCCGGTTGCCAGCTCGGTCACCACGACCCGCCGCTTGGCGCGACCCCCTCCACCGCCACGACCTCGCGGAAGAATCCGTAACCGTCAGCGACCAGGAGGTCCCTGTCGAGCAGTCTGTTGCTTTTTTCGCAGCTGGTCTCCGGGACGAGGGCGCAGGCATGGCAGGCGGCGAGCGACAGGCCCCGCGGCCCCTGGCCCGAAGCAGAACGACACACGGGATCGAACGAGCACCAAGACGCGGAGACGATGGCGGCACTGAGCAGCGGGACGAGCCGTTCGGCCTGCCCGAGTCGGACGAGACCACCTAGCGTGCCCTCGGTGTCACCAGCCGCCGTGTACAGCAGAACGCCGGCCATGGGCAGGACCTCGCCCGGACCTGCCACATACAACCGTTCTCGAAGCGCGGACGTCGAGTAACCGGCATCGAACGCCGTCTGCCGAAGCAGGAGATGCGCGAGCGTGTGCAGCAGAAGGAACCTCGGAGTGGGCGTCGGAAGCCACTTCAGGTCAGAAGCTTGCACCCGCGCGGTGAGCCGCTCCGCTCGCGCCTGAACTTGCGGGAGACACTCCCACGCTCGGACGGCGTCCTCGTCGAATCGGAGGAAGATCCCCTCTCCGTACACTTCCACAGCGGGCAGGAAAGCCGGATCGGGCGCAAGGTTCGCCTTCACGGGCTCTTCAGCGGTGTTCCTCGTGAAGTCCTTCAGCACCCGTACTTCCCGCAGGCGGTCGACGAGCGTCACCGCCGTGATCAGCCGTGCGAGGGACTCCCCGGCCGGATGAGATGCTCCCTTCCGCGCGGGCGTGGGAAAGGGTGTTGCGCGTGCCACGAATCGGTCTCGTGGGTCCGACTCGCGTCTTGGCGAGCAGAGCGCCATCCACTCGTCCAGCCGGAGCTCGTCGACCGACCCGGATCCCACCGGCGCATCGTGCTGCCCACCGACCTCGTCCAGAGCGGCCTCCACCTGGTCCACGGTCAAGGAGTGCTGACCGGCGAGGAGCTCGACGAGCTGCCCGCGGAGCGGGTGGTCCCGGTTCTCAATCAGCGCCCGGAAGAACATGTCGGCGGCCAGCACGACGGCGGGACGATTCAGTTCACGCCAGTCAGAGTCGGGCGGGATGTCGAGCGCTGACACGACGTTCGGGAAGTAGACGTTCGACGCGCCCCGCTGCAGAACCCGCAGGCTCTCGTCGCAGTTCCGCATGGCGTGACTGGATTCCCACGGCTGACGACCGCGGCACTTGCATCCGATCCTGCGAAGGGCGTATTTCTGCGTGATGTCCTCGAGCGAGCGACGCGCGCGACACACGGTGCAGACGACGGACAGCGACTCGAGGCCGCTGCCCCGGTGCGCCTCGCTCTCGAACCTGAGCGGGCCGGATCCACACTGCTTCTGGTTTCGCGAATCGCTGGCCGAGTGAGCCCACCGGTCCCATGGCACGTCCTCGAGGTGACCGTTGCCACACGCCGCGACGAACCGCATCGGAACCAGCTTGGGAGTACCCCTGCAGAAGGCGCATCTCGGTGCGGAACTCGCCTGCTCGTCGGACTTGCCCCAGTTCTTCATGCGCCGGCACTGATGACAGAAGAGCCACCGCGGGAAGCGGAAGTACGGTAGCGTTCCCGTTTTTGAATCGAGCGGTGTCCGCAGATCGGCGATGTTGAGTGCGCTGATCAGTCCGCGTGGAGGGTCGACGGACTTGGTGAGTCCGCGTGGCCAGTTGCTCGCGTCCTCGGCCACGAAGGATTCGCCCTCCAGATCGATGATTGCGCCGACACCGAAGGGGCTGACGATCTGCGCCCGTCGTACCTTGCGCGGGCTCATCGAGTCGCTCCCCGCACCAAGATCGACACCTCGACGTCGACACTTCTCATCGAGTCGAGCGTTCGCCATCCGCTGGTCCGGGTACCGAAGCGACGAAGAAGACCAGCACGTTCCTTGCGATCTCGGTACCGCAGGCCGGCCTCCTCGGCGGCGTTCAGGCGTACGGTCCAGTCGTCCAGCAGCCTCGTGAGGTGGTCACGTACGGCGTCGGCCTCTTCGGGATCGGCGCGTCGCGCCCGTTCGACCAGCGCTTCGACGAGCCTCAGGAAACCGGGGTCGTCCGCCTCGAAGGAGGCGGCATCGGTATCGGCGCTCCAGCCGCGCGCGTGCCGCGCGAGGACGACGAGGTCCGCGTGCAGTGCACGGTCGCGGGCGGGCACCGAGAACGGCGTGACCGACGTGGGCTCGACGGCCCGGTAGAGCATTGAGTGGTACGAGACGAACGACTCGTAGTGAGAACGATCCCGCGGCTTGGAGGGCGAGTAGAGCGTCAGCACGAGGCCAGGCCGATCGGTGCTCCGGCCCACTCGGCTGCTGGCCTGGATGTACTCCGCAGTCGTCTTGGGCTGGCCGAGCACGAGCATGAGGCCGAGCCTGTCGATGTCGACGCCCACCGACATCATGTTGGTGCTGGCCACGAGCGAGATCGCGCCGGGCGCGTCCGGTGGACGGCCGAGTCGATCCAGCACCCGCTCGATCTCGGCAGGGCTGACGTTGCTGGTGAGCTCCACAATCCTGTCGTCACCGAGGTTCCGACGGCGGTCCTCCACCTTCGCGATGATCTTCAGTCTTGCCTCGACGTCGTCCCGTGCCAGGGTGATCGTCTTGCCGAGTTCCCGCAGGCTGTTGTGGTAGGCGACAAGGGTCCAGAATGCGTCGTTTCCCAGCGGGGACAGATCGACGTCGATCGGAGCCTGCAGCAGAGCGGCCGCGACGTGCACGAGGGCTGTCAACGGCGTGTGTCCCTGTGGCATGAAGCCGGCGTAGATCCGGCCCGGTGCGGAGTGGTTGGTGCGAACGAAGTAGGAGTCCGATGCGTCGAGCCCCGATGGAGGGAAGAGCGCGACCTCCCGTCCGAAGACACCGCGCGCCTGTTCGGCGGAATGCCGGATCGTCGCCGTCGAGGCCACAATCTTCGGCCGGCACTTGTTGTGCGCGAGCACAACGTCGAAGGCGGCTTCGTAGAGGCCGACCACCGTTCCCAGTGGGCCTGAAATCAGGTGGAACTCGTCCTGGATGATCAGGGATGGACCTGGCGTCGCACCCGAACCGAAGAAGACCCCCATCTCCTCCTTCCAGGCTGCTTGGGCGAACTTGTCGACCGTTCCGATCAGGAGGGTCGGCGGTCGTTCGTAGAGATCCTCGTCGACCGAGGACACCGGCAGGCCGCTGCGGTGAAACGAACAGCCGGCGTTCAGGCAGTTGACCCGGAACGAGGAGTTGTCGGCGTAGTAGCCCCAGGTGTCCTCGTCGTTGTTGTCTCCTGCGTCGATCCGCGTTCCGCACCAGGGGCATCGCGCGATCTGGAAACTCCTCGCGTCCTGCACGCCGGCACGCAGATCGGACGCGAGTTTTCTTGCGTCCGTGAAACTGTTCGGGCTGTTGTTCCCGCCGGTCCATATCCCGATGCTGATCGGGATCGATCCAAGATCGTCACGTAATCGGCGCCGCAGCACCTCACATGCGCAGATCAGGGTGGAGGCACGCTGGAACTGCTGCGCGGTCAGCAGCCGCAGCGTGTAACGCGTTATCACCGTCGTCCCGGCACCCTCGTCACCGAGCCGAAGTCGGCGGTGGAAGATGGCGAACGCCGCGAGGGCGAGGTAGGCCTCTGTCTTTCCGCCACCGGTCGGGAACCAGATCAGGTCGACCACATCCGTGTCCGTCGTCTCGGTCGCGGTGCCCTCCAGACTGAGCAGGAGGAAGGCGAGCTGGAAGGGCCTCCAACCATCGTTTCGGCCCCGGTAGTCGCTCGGCATCGCGTGAGCGGAACCCACGGGATGGGTCTTACCCGCCAGATCGGTCGAACGGCTGTGCACCATCTGCATCAGCATCGCCTCATTCGCGAGCGCGAACGCACGACGTACCAGGGGGTCGGAATCGATGACCTCGACGCCGCGGCGCATCCGACGACAGGTCTCGTCGATCTTTCTCAGGAGCCGCAGCCTGGCGCTCTCCATGGGCCCCGGGACCTCGCCATCGCGGGCACGCAACTCGGATGCCCACCGCTCGTATGACTCCACAAAGGCATGAAGAGCGGGCACGACCAAGGTCGGCTGGTCCATCACGCTCCTGAGGAAGTCGAGCCGCAGAACGTCGCTGACCCCATCGACGTCGAAGCGGATCCCCGGCACCTTCTTGACCGGCAGGAACGACGTCTCGACAAACTGCGGGGGCGCGCCGTTCTCAGTCCACATGACGGACACGCCGTGCCCTATGCCGTAGGTCGGTACGTTCCTGAAAAGGAGATCGAGTTCCGCTTCCTCCTCGTCGGCGGAGATGCGCGGGCGACTGGGATAGGCGACTATCTCGGTGCCAGCGGGAGCGCACCGCAGGTGAGCCTGGAACAGACAGTCAGGCGTCCGTACTCTCGTCAGTCCTGTGACTTCCCGGCGATTGACGAGGGTCACGGTGACGATGACGTGCCGACCCCGATCATACCAGCGCACGTTCAGCGTCGCGGTGCCTCCGAAGACTCCGACCTCGTCGGAATCAGCGCCAACGTCGGGGCGGGACACGCGCATCTTCTCGTGGTGGGGCCTTCGCCGCCAACGCTTGCCACCTCCGTCAGCGTCCTCGTACTTCGCCGCGCTCACTTCGATGTCAACAGCGGAGGCGGACGACGGCGTCATGAAGCTCATGCCCATGGAGCTCGGCTTGACCTGACTGGCCAAGGCGATGGGATCGTCGTCCCGCTCCTCACCGATGTTGCCCGCCACCTCGTCGACGATCTCGTGTGGGTCGACATCCGGCTCTTCTTCATCGTTTCTGATCGGGAAGAGGATCCCGCTGGTGTACCGGAACTGCGGGACCTCGGACAGCACCTCGCGCTCGCCGCCGACCGGCCCGATGAGCTGCGTTCGGAGGTACTCGAGAAGCATGGCGCGGTCGCCTGTGGCCACAGCTGAACTCGTCAACGTTTGCTCCCAGCAGGTATCGAGTCGGCAGCGGAAGCCACGGTAATGACCCAGAGCCCGACACGGGCGCGGGTCATGCCGACGTAGAGGTTCGCTCGTTCCTGCGAAGCGATCAGTCCGTCCGGCACCTCGAGAAGAACGAAGGGACTTTCGAGTCCCTTGAAGTCGCTGATCCTTGCGAACAGCGTCCGGCTCGGCGGAGCCTTCCGCAGCCGATCGAGATCGAGGACGTCGACCCGGTTGAGCCACCGACGCGGAAGGTGCCCGAACACCGACTCGTCGATGTCCGACGGAGACAGCAGGACGATCTCGTTGGGAGAGACTCCCTCGTCCACCAGCCGGTCCAAATGGTTGGCCACCAGCGACGGGGCTCCCGCCTCGTCGGACCGCGCCAGTTCGACCTCCGGCCCCTTCCCCGCTGTGCTCACACCGACGTCGGCACCCGTTCGTTCCCGAGTCGCACTGATGATCTCGTTGGTGTTACGGCAGTTGTCGTTCAACTCGAAGTCAGCGGGACGATGGGAGCGGAGGCGTGACATGGCCGCGTCGTCGTAGGTCCCGACAAGACCACGCTGGTTGTTGGAGTCGAGGAACATCGCCCACCGGCCGTCATTCAGACCACCCATGAGAACCCGGTCCAACCTGTCGAGATCGCGCAGGTTGATCACATCCTGCGCCTCGTCGACAACCACGACATCGAACAAGTCGTCCTCATTGGGAATTCGGGCCGACGGCCTCGCCACCGCCTCGACCTCGGCGAGCTGGTTCCGCACGAAGCCGGTGAGAATCTCACTTCGGCAGGTGAAGAGGACCCGCCGACCGGCCGCCGCGTGCCGCCGACACATCTCGAGCGCCAGCATCGTCTTGCCGGTTCCAGCGCCGCCTTCGTATAGGATCCGGCTGTTGCGGTTACTGACATCCAGTGCGCGGTACTGCCTTTCTGTCAACGCGACGAACTCCTGCTCCACGGTCTTGGCGACCTGTCGAAGCGTTGGCACGCGGTCGAAGTCGGGCCGCAGGACCGCAAGGTAACGGTTGACATCTTCCGTTGAAAGAACACTGCGACCTCCTGGCTTTGCCTGCCAGTAAGTGGCGACGTCCGCGAGTGCGATATCAAGATCATCTATTCGGTCGCTATCGATGATAGTCTGGGGAGCCCATTCAACGCTGTCGACATCAAAAGTGCAATTCGGAAGGACGACCACCCAGCCGAACACTGTCCGTCGCACGAGCGAGTTGTCAGTCTTTGCTCCGAGGAGACGTTCGAGCGCGAACATCGCCGTCTGGGCTTGACGGAAAGGGCTCTCCCCCAGCCTGTGGTGGAGGCCCCGAATGTCGACGCTCTCCCAGACCCCACGATGTTGGGCAACAGTTCCGCCTTTGACCTCGAGCACCATGATTCCCGCCGGGCCCACCAGGAGAAAATCGATCTCGCCGACGCGCTTCTGTGTGTGTTCGGGCAGGCTGAGGCTATGCAGCGCGAAGGCCCACCGCCCATCGGTGATCGAACGAATCCGCGCGAAGACTTCCAGCTCTGCCCTGCTGGGAGTGCGTGACGGTTCGTCCGGGATCATCCTCATGGCGCTATTATTGCTCTGGGATGGTGAAGGGCTGCAAGGCGCGGTTGCTTCAAGATTGGATGGTCAGTCCGAGGACATCGAGGGGCCGGTGCACCTGCCCTCCGCACGTCCGGTTGGTGTGCTAATCCTGTGATCTCTTGAGGGGCGGTGGGGGAACCGCTGGCGTGGGGAGTGCTGGACCTGGCACGTTCTGGATCCGCGCAGGCCACCACGGCGCTGGGTTACGGGCCCCCGAGCAGCGACAAACAGCTCGGCGTGCTGCCCGTTGTCCGGGACATCCTCGATCGCCTCGACCTGGCCGACACGATCGACCGGCTCTGTCCGATCCGCCGGGACGAGGACCTGACTCACGGCCAAGTCCTCGCCGCGTTGGTCGCCAACAGGGTCACCGAGCCGGCCGCGCTGGTCCGGGTCGAGGACTGGGCTGGCGTGTGGGCGGTCGAGGAGATGCTCGGCGCCCCGGCGCGTCTGCTTAACGAGGACCGGATCGGCCGGGCCCTCGAAGCGCTCGCCGAGCAGGACGAGGCCGTCGTCGGCTCAATCGGCGCGACCGCGATCCGCGAGTTCGGGATCGACATCGCGCAAGTCCACTGGGATATGACGAGCCTGTCGCTCTATGGCCTCTACGAGCATCCCGAGGCCGATGGCGAGTATGCGACCCCGTCGTTCGGGCACCCGAAGGACGGCCGGACCGATCTGCGCCAGGTCCTGTGGGGTGCCAGAAGTCGGCCTGAGCCTGTGGCCTGGGGTGATGCGCCGGCGCGGGGCCGGCTGCATGATGGTCAGCTATGTCCGTACGCCTGCTGTACCTGATCTTCGTGCGGGTCTGTAGCTGGCTCGTTCTACTCGGCCGCTCGTCGGCATCGAAGGACATCGAGTTGCTGGTGTTGCGGCATGAGGTCGCGGTGCTGCGCCGTACCCAGCCCAAGCCCCGGTGGGACTGGGCGGACCGGGCGCTCCTCGCCGCACTGATCCGGCTCCTGCCCGGGGCACTGCGAACGCACCGGCTGGTCACTCCTGGCACCGTCCTGCGGTGGCACCGCCGTCTGATCACACGGACATGGACCCATCCACGGCGGATGGGCCGGCCACCGATCAGCCCGGAGATCGCCACGCTGATCCAGCGGCTCGCGACCGAGAACACGACGTGGGGCTACCAGCGGATCCAGGGCGAGATCCTCAGGCTCGGCCACCGGGTGAGCGCCTCCACGATCCGCCGGGTCCTGAAGACCCTCGGGCTGCCACCGGCGCCCAGGCGGCAGACCGACACGACGTGGCGGCAGTTCCTGCGCACGCAGGCGTCGACGATGCTGGCCGTGGACTTCTTCTACGTGGACTGCGCGGTGACGCTACGGCGTCTGTCCTGCTTCTTCGTCATCGAGGTCGGTTCCCGCACCATCCACGTCCTCGGGGTCACCGCTCACCCGGACGGATCGTGGACCACCCACCAAGCCCGGAACCTCCTCGTGGACCTCGGTGACCGGGCGGTCGACGTCCGGTTCCTGGTCCGTGACCGCGCCGGCCAGTTCACCGCATCCTTCGACGTGGTCCTCGCCGACGCCGGTATCACCACGGTCACGATTCCACCTCGGACTCCGCGGGCGAACGCTTATGCGGAACGGTTCGTCCGCACGGTCCGAACCGAGGTGACCGACCGCATGCTGATCTTCGGTGAGCGGCACCTGCGCGTTGTCCTGGCCGACTACGCGACCCACTACAACGGACGACGGCCCCACCGCGACCGCGACCTTCAACCACCACGGCCCGACCACCCCGTCGCCGACCTGACCAAGGAACGGATCAAGCGTCAGCCCGTCCTCAGCGGCCTGATCAACGAATACGAACGAGCCGCCTAAAAGCCCAGGTCAACGCTGGTAGCCGGGTTCTGGCACCCCACAGCCTGATCGATGGGGGTCCCCAACAGCTGCGCGAGAATCGGCGTTAGTTAAGAAATTAATTTGTTGCGCCCAGATGTGGCCTCGGCGCACCGGCTGCACTCCCGGACTGTGGCCCGCCCGATGTGCCCGTACACGCGGTGACCGCAGCTCCCTGTGAGCTGGCAGCGCCCTTCGGTCGCATACTCGTCCGAGATAGCATGAACGCCGCTGTTCATGCCGAATCCGTGTGAGCAGGGACACGCGCCGTCGCGGGCGACGACGCGGCTGCTACAGGGGGCCACGGGGAGATGCGGGAACGTCAGCTCGCACAGGTGCGAGCCAGGCTGGACCGGTTCCTCCGCGACCAGAATCCGACCACGGTTGTGGACCCGGAGGCGGTCGCCGAGGTTCAGGCGCTGGTCGCGATGGTCCCCGACCCGACCACCGACCTCGAGGTAGCCCTCGCGGCAGGCCAGCTGCACTGGGCACGTTGCCTCGTCCTTGGCGCCGACGACGGCCAGCAGGATCTCGAGGCCGCGCTGGCCTGGTTCGCCTCGGTGTACCAGAGCTACCCCGACGTGGTCCCCGACCGGGTTCGCGCCTATTTCGACCGGGACCGGTCCGCTTTACCCGAGGCGTGGGCAGATCACGCTGTCACGCTGCTGGGTGTGGTGATGCGTACCGATGATCGTGCCGCGCTGAACACCGCGATCGGCTTCCTGCGACAGGCGGTGGAGGCTACCCCCGCCGACCATCCCGACCGCGCCGGACGGCTGTCCAACCTCGGCAACGCCCTGAGCATCTGGTTCGAGCGGACCGGTGAGCGGGCCGACCTCGACGAGGCGATCGCCGCCGGCCGGGCCGCGGTGGAGGCCACCCCCACCGACCACCCCGACCGCGCCGGACGGCTGTCCAACCTCGGCAACGCCCTGGGCAGTCGGTTTGAGCGGACTGGCGAGCGGGCCGACCTCGACGAGGCGATCGCCGCCGGCCGGGCCGCGGTGGAGGCCACCCCCGTCGACCACCCCAACCGCGCCATGTACCTGTCCAACCTCGGCAACGCCCTACGGACCCGGTTCGAGCGGACCGGGGAGCGGGCCGACCTCAACGACGCCATCGCCGCCGGCCAAGCCGCGGTGGAGGCCACCCCCACC
>NZ_CAKJTR010000078.1:0-4934 GCF_917627355.1 Protofrankia sp. Cj3
CGTATGGCACTGCCCGCACGGAAAAGGCGCACCCACCGGGCCGTAGCCTACGCCTCACCCAACCGTTTCGGTCTGCTCAACCGTGACGGGACCGTGCGCGCTCCCCGACCGAACCGCCCCTGAAGATCACCTAATGCCGACGGTGAACAGACATCAATGAACCGTGTGCGGGAGAACCGCATACACGGAATCAACGGGAGAGAAGCTGGAAATAGAACGCTCAGCCGTCACCGCGCCAGCTCCCTACCCCACCCAGGCCCGCGTGTGAGCGTTACCAGTGCCGGCGTCACCACCCGGGTCACCGTCTCCATCCCGCTGGCCTGGACCTCTTCCAGCGTCCGGACCGCCAGCCGGAGCTGGGCACGCAGGACCGACACCTCCATCGTGCGCAGTACCGCCGGGTCGTCCCCCACGGGAAGCCAGGCCGGCCATGGATGCGCCACCACCACCTCCAGCGGTACTCCCAGCAGTACGGCCAACGCCCGCTGAGACAGCTGATCCGGTACGACCCCTCTGTGTTCCCATCGCCATGTCTTCTGCCGCTCCGCCGCCATGTTCGCCACCCCCATCTGCCGGGCCTGCCGGGCAATCATGCGTGCGAGCTGCTGATAGGACCAGCCGTGCGCCGCTCGGACACGGGCCAAGGGATGGGCTGCCGGCTTCTCGCGTCGGGCATCCCGCTCGTCGGGATGTGGCTGTCCCTGACCGCAGGCCGCGTGGTCAACAGCCCCGTTCACCCCCGTCGCTGCCCCCGACGATCCGGTCGCCGTCCCGGGCAGCGTCACCGTCGCCACCAGCCGTTCCAGCTCCGCGGCCACCGTGTGGAGCCGCCGCGTCAACGCCGCCGCGCGCCGCGGTTCCACCCCGGGCAGCCGGTCGGCCACGGCCGCCAACGTCGCGCAGGCCGTCCGTCCCTGTACCTCCGCGGCCCCGATAGCCAGTTCCAGACGCAGCAGGGATATGTGGCCCGGCCCCACCGCATCCGCCGGTACCTCTGCGTCGTCCTGTTCACCGCCGCACAGAGCCGTCAGCTCTGTAGCCACCTGCGCCGGCCAGCTGACAACCGAGGGGAATGCCGTCGACTCTTCTGTCCCGGATCTGTCCATTCGTGGCCGTGGCAGTTGTGCTCTCACCACCGGCTCCCGATATCCGCGTTCCCCGCGCATAATCCCTCCAGACACCATAAAGTATGATTATTAATCTGATGGACGCCCGGAACGGTAGAAAATATTCTCCATACTGCGGATGGCTATACGACCGGCCCGGATGCCTGCGGAGATTGTGCGCGGCGCGGCCAGTGATACGGCAACAGCTGTGTCTCATGAACCCAGCCGGCGGAGATTATCAGCCCCGGGTATAAGCCGGTGTCATAAGCGTGGATGATAGACGCCGGGACAGCCCATCGAGTACCAGCGCCGCCCGTGACGGCCGGCTATACGGATGCCAGACAACCAGCGATACACAACCCCCTTTCCGCAGCCCATCAGATGGGATTACGCTCACCAGCGCCGCATCATGGCCTTGCTTTGTTCGTGTCCGTCCCATCAGGTCACATACACGGGGAGTCCTGCCTATGCCCGCCGAACCCATGCCACTACCGTTACCGGACCACCTCTGGGACGAGCCGTCCGTCCTGGCCGCGCTCGACGACCGCGACGTCGGCGCCCTGTTCGTGCTGGCGGGCCGATACGGGTGCAGCCAGACACTCCTCGCGTCCCGCTGCGCGATGACACAGGGAGAGGTCAGCCGGATCTGTACCGGTAAACGCCGAGTGGCCGACCTGGAGGTCTTCGTCCGGGTCGCCGACGGCCTGGCCCTGCCGGACCGGGCACGCAACCGGCTCCTCGGCGCTGGCCGTTCCCACCAGCCCACGAGCCTCTCCCCGACACCGGCCCACCCACGCGGCACCGGCGCGGACAGGAGCCCGACCCGCAACGACAGGCGGGCCTACCCTGAGCCCTGGGCGGCCTGTACGGATGCGCCCCCGGCGGACAACACCCCAGAAAGGCAGATCCTCATGGCCGCTGACGACACCGTCCAGTTCCTCGTCAACGCCGAACGCGCCGCCCCCTCCCCGGAAATCATGGATCTTCTGCACGGTGAGGTTCGCCGGCTGGCCACCGCCTACCCCACCCAGGCAACAGAGCTCATTGACCCGCTCATCAGCGCCCAGCGCGTTGCCTTCCGCCTCCTCGATGGGCCGGGACTGCCCGGCCCATCCCGTGACCTCTACGTTCTCGCGGCGATCACCTCCGGGCTCCTGGCACGCGCCGGGGTCGATCTCAGTCAGTTCCAGGCAGCGCACCTCAACGCCCGCGCGGCATTGCTGTGCGCCGATCGCGCCGGCCATCCGGGCCTGCGTCTGTGGGTACGGATCGAACAGGCCCGCGCCGCCTACTGGTCCGGGTTCCCCCGCGAAGCCCTGCGCTACCTGTCCCTGGCCCAGCAGGACGCGGACACAGTCACCGGATCGATGCCGACGCAGCTTGCTGTGCAGGAAGCCCGAGCCCACGCGGCCCTCGGTGATATCGCCCAGACACGGGCCGCGATCGCCCGTGCCCATGATGCGCGAGACCGGGTCCGCGCAGACGACCTGGACGACATCGGTGGAGAACTCACCCATCCTCATGCGGTCCAGCTGTTCATCAGCGCCGACGCACTGTCCCAGCTTCCCGACCATGGTGCAGCCGAACGCGCCGCAGCCGAGGCTGTCCGAGCGTTCGAGGCCCCCGACGCCGCCGATGCCAGCTACGGAAGCAGAGCGGGAGCATACATCGATCTTGCTATGGCGCGTATCCGTCAGGGTGAGGTAGACGGCGGCCGGGAAGCGCTGGCGCCGGTCCTGAGGATCCCACCGGCACACCGCAACCACGGCATCCGTACCCTCATGCGTCGCGTGCATACACACCTGTCAGACCATGCGGGTTCCGCGGTAGCACGCGACACAGCGGCCGACATCGAGGCCTACTGTGCCGTCCCGACGTCAACCCGCCTGCCGGCATAACCGGATACACCGGGCCGCGGGCCCGGGAACAGGCAGCAACGATGCGCAGACAGCAACATAGATAACGGATGTACAGGCAGCGGGCTCTCGCTTCGGCGATGACCGCCCATTCCCGGGACCGACGTGGCACCGGCCGGCCCTGCTCATCACCGCCATCGGTCAGCTCGTCGGGTGGCGACGGGCACCGTCGGCCGTCGGTATGGCGCAACAGCCAGTGAGAGACCGGTCCTGCCGATTGATCCAGCGCGGTCCGCGATGTTCAAGGCGGCTCCTGCCCCGAACGGCTGGACGGCTGTCGCAGCAGCCCGGTCGGCGTGACGCCCGCAGCCGGCACGGCATGATCGCCGAACGGTACGAACGACGATGGCCATCCGGCAGACCCCACGCCGAACAAGCGGAGACAGCGCCCACCGTCTTCGCAGCTCACAGCAGGTGCGGCGGGGTGAACGAATCATTCCCACTTGCGGGAATGACCTGCCTGGCCAACGAAGTGATGATCGTGGTGAACACTGCCCACCACCCCACGAGCGGACAGCACCACCGACCAGAAGAGTGACCCGTGACATCCCAGCATCCGACCAAGGTCGCACGCCCCAGCCGCCCCTCAAGCCGGTCTGGCCACTCCGCCAGCGAACCCACCGATTCCGATCTACTGATCGTGCACCGCGCCGACCAGCCCGATCCCCGCCATCGACCGTCCGCGTCGGCCGCCGCCGTGCTGGACGGTGCCACCGTGCGTCCCGGACAGGACCGCTGGACCTGAGCTTGGACACGAGACTGACGTCCGCGGCGCTCGCGGCCGTCGTGCCAGGCGGCAGCGTCACGACACTGACCCCGACCCGTGCCGCGCGGAGCCAGATCCGGCCGACCCCGGAGAACGGCCAGACGTGGGGATCGGTATGGGACCTCACGGAACGGCCCCTACCGCTACCCGACGCCAGCGTCGACGCGGTCATCGGCTTCAGCGTCCTGGCACCGCTGCGTCACCCCTGCCGCATGCTGATCGACATCACGCGGGTCCTCACACAGGAGGCCGCCTGTCGGTCTGCGAGCTCCTGCTCGCCCGACGCCAGCCCATCGAACTCGACGGACTGGGTGCCCACGACCTCAGCCGTGCCGAGAAGGCCCTGGCCGCCGTTCGGCCAGCCGCGCACACCTTCACCTTCACCCCAGCCCAGGCGGTCGGGAACGCCCGTCTCGCGGGGCTCACCAAGGTCGAACACACCGAAGACACGGTCACCGTCACACTGGCCTCGACGTTTCATGACCGGACATCAACAACGCCGTGACCTGGGACGATGGGCTCCTGAGGCCGCACCGAAACGGTGTAGGTGCAAACCGGACATCCTGCCTTTTGCGCAGGCCAGGAGCCTGCGCTACAGATCTTGAATGGTCGGGGTCTGTTTGATCACATCTGGTCTGTCCGGGTATGACCCGGCCGTGTCCGACGCTTGCAGCGGGCATGAGGTATGCGGATGGTGGCGGGCTTACCGCGCAGGGCCGTGCCCGTCGGGAAGCAGTCCGGGTGCAGGCGGCGGACCTGTTCGCCGCCGGGGTCGATCCGGTCGAGGTCGCCGGGCGGCTGCGGGTGAGTACGAAGTCGGCCTACCAGTGGAGGCGGCTCTGGAAGGCCGGTGGCACGGCGGCGCTGGCCTCACGCGGGCCGAGCGGGGCGTCGTGCCGGCTCTCGGACCGCCCGCTTGACCGGCTGCGCGGGGAGCTGGACCGGGGTCCGGCCGTCCACGGCTGGCCCGATCAGCGCTGGACCCTGGCCCGGGTGACGCTGCTGATCGGCCGGCTGTTCCACACCCGCTACACCCTGCGCGGCACGTCGTATCTGCTGCACCGTATGGGTGACAGCCCTCAGGTTCCCGCCCGTCGGGCCGCTGAACGCGACGAGGAGAAGGTCGCCGCGTGGCGGGCGGAGACC
>NZ_CAKJTR010000078.1:5393-6079 GCF_917627355.1 Protofrankia sp. Cj3
TGGGCGAAGGTACGAGGCTAGCGGCGACGACCGGCGCATGGATCGTCTTCGAGGACGAAACCGGGCAGAGCCTGCGCCCCCCAAAGGCCCGGACCTGGGCCCCACGGGGACACACCCCGACCGTGCGGGTGTCGGGGAAGGGCTCCGGGCGGGTGTCGATGGCAGCCCTGGTCTGCTACCGGCCCGGCCAGCGGCCCCGCCTGTTCTACCGGGTCCTCGCCCACCACGGCCGCAAGGGTGAACGTCGCAGCTTCTCCGAAGACGACTACGCCACCCTGCTCGTCGCCGCGCACCACCAGCTGAAAGCCCCGATCATCCTGTGCTGGGACAACCTCAACACCCACCGCAGCGCCGCCATGCGCGTGTTCCTCGCCCGCCATGCCTCCTGGCTGACCGTGGTGCCCCTGCCGGCCTACGCCCCGGACCTCAACCCCGTCGAAGGCGTGTGGGCCCACGTCAAACGAGACCTGGGCAACCACGTCCGCGTCACCGTCGACCAGCTCACTACCACGATCAAGACCCTGCTCAAACGCGTCCAGTACCAACCCGACCTGATCGCCGGCTTCCTCGGCCAGACAGAACTGATCATCGACCCGGAACCGCCGTAGCCAGACCCTGACCATTCAAGATCTGTACCTAGACTTTCGGAGTTGATGAAAGACCGAGGCAGGACGTCGATGAACGCC
>NZ_CAKJTR010000078.1:6223-15483 GCF_917627355.1 Protofrankia sp. Cj3
GATGATGCACCCGAAACTGCTCCCAACGGCGGCCCCATGACGGGGGTCGGGCACAATGCCCCCATGGTAGCCATCATCCGGTGTACGGAGGACGAAGCGGACCTTCTCAGGAGGCGGGGGCGCTATCATGACTCAGATCTTGATCTTCCTTGGACTACCACAAGGCCGCGTAAGAATTGGCACAAGGGTTCCCACTTGACGCTTGTCGTCACAGCGGACCGCGACCGAGCGCCGCGCGTCCACTGGCTTGGCTGGACGACCCGCGTCCGACAGACGGACGACCTGGGTGAGAAGCTCGAGGTTTCGCGGATTCGTCAGGTCGCCGACCCAGTACTACTCGATGACCTATTCAGGAATCTGTCCGAACGCCATCGACGGTATCTCGTTCCCGATGGCCAACTTCCGGAAGGAACTGGCAAAAGGTTGGTCGAGGTTCTCCTTGAACACCGCCCCGATCTTCGGGAGGCTATAGCGTACGCCGGTGCCCACGCGGACCGCTATCCTGTCGGAAACTCGCCAGCCGCAGCGGTGCTTGCGCTGCAGCGCGACGCCACGATCGGGGCGACCCGCATGGCCGGAATGAACGTAAGCGGCTTTGCTGAGTGGGATCCGCCGCCTGGGCGTCTGGCCGACTCCGAAGTCCCACCACCCTTCATCGGCACAGTTCCGGCCCCCGAGGAGCATGGTACAGCTCCGGCCCTCGAGGACCATCTCGTAAACCATGACGCCGAAACTATGGTCGGCTGGTTGAGCGAAAGGACTCGGCACGTCTCGTGGAGAACATTCACGCGAGATGGTCGACGGCTATTGGTCGCCAACGCCAACCGGACTAACGCTGAACTCACTCTAGGTGTGGATCTCATCTACTACAACGTCGCTCAGCGCAGCCTAGTTATGGTGCAGTACAAGAAGCTTGATGCACAGCGAAACGGCTTCTACTACCCCAATGGCGATGAATCTTTGGTGAAGGAACTCGAACGGATGAGGAGCGTGGATCAGCAGGTGGAGAAGCTACGGAGTGAGCACGACGACTTCAGGCTCGCCGCAACTCCATGCTGGATCAAGATCTGCCATCCGCAGGCGTTTATCCCTCGAACCGAAGAGATGATTCATGGAATGTACTTCTCTCGCGAGCATTTCGAGCAACTGCGGACGGATCCACGCCTCAAAGGAACGCGTGAAGGCTCGGTCCGATTCGGCTACCAGAACGTCCCGAGCTACCTAGACAATACGATGTTCAGTAAGCTCGTGGAAACCGGACTCATAGGTACTACCGGGACGTCTACCGACGTCGTCCATGACCAGGTGCTTCAGAGTTTCGATGGTCAGAAGGCAGTGGTCCTGGCGGCGTTGTCAGGCGAGGACGAGCCCCAGTCCAAACGGAACAGCCGCCGCCGGCGAAGTTGATCTGCCTGATAGTCTGACCAACCTACGCAGAGCACTACGTCGCTGATCGCAATTCCGCGCTGCAGGTCACCTCGTGTAGCTATGGGTCGCCGATGCCGGGGCGCACTTGTGGACGCCGAGGAGGTCGGCCCCGTAACGGCCTGCCACTTACCGCGCGACACCGTGCCGCTGCCAGTGCGGCAGCACCCCGAGCGGGCCGAGTGCCAGTGACGGTCGTCCGCCCTGTGGGGTGTCAGAACTCGGCCACCGGCCTTGACCTGGGGTTTTAGGCGGCTCGTTCGTATTCGTTGATCAGGCCGCCGAGGATGGGTCGGCGCTTGATCCGTTCCTGGGTCAGGTCCGCGACGGGGTGGTCGGGCCGTGGTGGTTGAAGGCCGCGGCCGCGGTGGGGTCGTCGTCCGTTGTAGTGCCGTGCGTACTCGGCCAGGACAACGCGCAGGTACCGCTCACCGAAGATCAGCATCCGGTCGGTGACCTCGGCCCAGACCGTGCGGACGAACCGTTCCGCGTAGGCGTTCGCCCGCGGAGTTCGGGGTGGGATCGTGACTGCGCCGATACCGGCGTCGGCGAGGATCGCGTCGAACGACGCGGTGAATTGTCCGGCGCGATCACGGACCAGGAACCGGAAGTCGGCCGCCCGGTCACCGAGATCCATGAGCAGGTTCCGGGCTTGTTGGGTGGTCCACGGTCCGTCGGGGTGGGCGGTGACCCCGAGAATGTGGACGGTGCGGGAGCCGACTTCCAGGACGAAGAAGCAGTACAGACGCCGTAGCGTCACGGCACAGTCCACATGGAAGAAGTCGACGGCCAGCATGGTCGAGGCCTGGGTGCGCAGGAACTGCCGCCACGTCGTGTCGGCCTGCCGCTTGGGCGCCGGTGGGAGACCCAGGGACTTCAGGACCCGGCGGATCGTGGAGGCGCTGACCCGGTGGCCGAGCTTGAGGAGCTCGCCCTGGATCCGCTGATAGCCCCACGTCGTGTTCTCGGTCGCGAGCCGCTCGATGAGGACCGCGATCTCCGGACTGATTGGTGGTCGTCCCGTCCGCTGCGGATGAGTCCATGTCCGTGTGACCAGACGGCGGTGCCACCGTAGGGCGGTGCCGGGGGTGACCAGCCGGTGGGTTCGCAGCGCCTTGGGGAGAAGCCGGATCAAGGCGGCGAGTACCGCCCGGTCTGCCCAGTCCCAGCGTGGCTTGGGCTGGGTACGGCGCAGCATGGTGACCTCATGCCGCAACACCAGCAGTTCGATGTCCTTCGATGCCGACGAACGACCGAGCAACACCAGCCAACCGCACACCCGCACGAAGATCAGATAGAGCAGGCGGATGGACACAACTGACCATCATGCCGTCTGCCCGCTCCGCCGCATCAGCCCAGGTGACAGGCCCAGACCGACTTCTGGCACCCCACACCCGCCCAGGATTTTCCGAGCACGGACAGCACGCCGGCCGGACATTCTGTCAGTCAGTCTCCCGTGAAGTGGCGACCTCGTAGAAGGCGTCCGCGAGAGCAAGGATGACGCCGTTGATCCCAGGGCCATCGCTGAAGAAGTAGTCGGCCATGGTGTTGTGGGCTTCCTGGTTGTCGAGGACGGCCTCGGTGACGATGGCCTTGAAGTCATCGGAGTCCATGAACTGCTTCTTCGAGTTCACCTGGGTCTGCCTGACGAGGTCGGGGTAGGCGAGGAGTCGCTGGACCAGGCCGTTGACGAACTCGCGGATCTGGGACTCGGTGAAGGACTCGGCGCCGAAGAGGTCGTTCATCTTGTCGATCACGATCTGGAGTGCGACGTACTTGGGCTCCTTGCGGGTGCCGGTTCCGGCGGCGCTGATTCCCTTGAGCTCTCCGTCGCCGGTCAGCGAGATGTCGACGGCGATCCGCTTCTCGTGCTTGACCCCGACCAGGACGACATCGGAGAGGTCGACCTCGGCGGCCCATGAGGAGTCGGCGATGACCTTCTCCAGGAGGCGTAGGAAGATGGAGAGCATCTCCAGGTGCGGGTCACCGTAGTCGACGATCTGGCTCATGAAGTCATAGAGCCGGACGTAGGTGGAGACGTCCTTGCGGAACAGGTCGAGGGTGTTGAGCGTGACCGTGTCGTCGGCCTCGATCGCGGCGGCGTAGCGGCGCGCGAACTCGTGCTTCGCCGCAGCGATCGCGGCCGAGAGCGCGTTGTTGCCCTTCCGCTTCACCCACAACTCGGCGACGTCCCGCACCTGGTCGGCGGTGTAGATTCCGGCCTGGGCGAGCTTGGCTGCGAGGTGGACGACGACGTACGGGTCGGTCTCGGTCTCCAGGGTCGCGTTGGTGAAGTACGGCTCGAACGCCGCCCGGATGTCGTCGGGCCTGTTCACGAAATCGATGACGAACGTCTTACGCTTGATCTCCCCGCCCGCGGTGCGGTGGGTGCGGTTGAGCCGTGAGAGCGTCTGCACGGCGGTGACCCCGGAGAGCTTCTTGTCGACGTACATCGCCGAGAGCAGCGGCTGGTCGAAGCCGGTCTGGAACTTGTTGGCGACCAGCATGATCTTGTAGGTCTCGCCCTTGAACGCCGCAGCCAGATCCGAGCCGGCGCCGGGGTTGAGGTTGGTCTCGGTGAACTCGACGTCCCTCGACGGCGCCGGCCCCCACTCCGAGGTCCACTCCTCGTTCTCGTCCATCGTCACCGACCCGGAGAACGCGACCAGGGTGCGGTAGTTGTACGACGCATCCTCCGCGGCCCGGCGAGCGATGTAGGCGTCGATCGCCTTCTTGTACTTCACCGCGGCCTTGCGCGAGTCGGTGACGACCATCGCCTTCGCCCTGCCCTCCAGCAGGTGGGCGACGTTGGCGTGGAAGTGCTCGACGATGATCTGGACCTTCTGGCTGATGTTGGTCGGGTGCAGCTTCACCCACCGCATCAGCCCCTTACGCGCGGCGCCTTCCTCAACCTCGTTGTCCGCGGTGGCCTTGCCGGCGATCTTCAGCGCGGTGTCGTACGACTGGTAGCCACGCAGTACATCGAGGATGTACCCCTCCTCGATCGCCTGCCGCATCGAGTACAGGTGGAACTCGACCGGCTTCCCGTCCAGCCCCTTCCGCCCGAACATCTCCAGCGTCTTGGCCTTCGGGGTCGCGGTGAACGCGAAGTAGGAGATGTTCGGCGAGTCGGCCCGCTCGCTCATCCGTGCCGCCAGCATCGACTCCAGGGCGACCTCGCCGCCGTCCTCGAGGTCCTTGACCTCCTCGGCGGTGAGCACGGCCTTCAACTGGGAGGAGATCCTGCCGGACTGCGACGAGTGCGCCTCGTCGGCGATGACGGCGAACTTCTTGCCCTTCAGCCCCTTGTCCGCCTGGATCTCGTCCATCGCGAACGGGAACGTCTGCACCGTCACCGCGATGATCAGTTCGCCGTTCTTGAGCGCGGCGGCCAGCAGCCCGGACTTCGACTTCGCGCCGGCCTTGCGGACGTCCTCCGGGCTGATCGTGGCCACGATCCTGCCGGACCCGTCGATCTGCCGGATCGCCTCCTGGAGCTGCCCGTCGAGCACCGTCCGGTCCACCACCACGATGACCGAGTCGAAGACCTTCGCCTCGTCCACGTGCAGCCGCGCCAGCCGGTGCGCGGTCCAGGCGATCGTGTTCGTCTTCCCCGACCCGGCCGAGTGCTCGATCAGGTGCCTGTGGCCGACGCCCTCCTCGCGCACGGCGTCGACGATGTTCGTCACGGCCTCCCACTGGTGGAACCGCGGGAAGAGCATGCTGGTGCGCCGCACCGACGTCCCCGTCGCGACGTCCCACTCCTGCCTGGCCTCCACGATCATCAGCCGTCCGATGATGGTGAGCCAGGCGTCCTTCTCCCAGACCCGCTCCCACAGGTACGCCGTCGCAGATCGCCCCTCGACACCTGGCGGGTTCCCCGCCCCGCCGTCGTGGCCGATGTTGAACGGCAGGAAGTGCGTCTTCTCGCCCTCCAACCTGGTGGTCATCGCCGCCAGGTCGTTGGAGACCGCGAAGTGCACCAGCGCCCGATGTCCGAACGACAGCAACGGCTCCGGCCGGCCGTTCGTGACCGGGCGCCGGTCCTTGCGGTACTGGCTGATCGCCTCGTCCAGTGACTGCGTGAAGTCCGTCTTCAACTCCACCGTCGCCACCGGCAGCCCATTGACGAAGAACACCAGGTCGATGCTGCGCTGATCCGCGGTCGAGAAACGCACCTGCCGCATCACCCGCACCCGCATCGCCGCATACTGCGCAGTCGTCGTCGCGTTCAGGCCGGTCTCCGGCCGGAACTGCGCCAGCTTCAACCGGCCACCACCGACGTAGACGACCCCGTTGCGCAGGATGTTCAGCGTCCCGCCGCCATGCTCCAGCGGCTTGTCGAGCGCCGTGGCCAGCACGTCGAGGAACTTCGCCTCCGACCCGGCCGCCTTCAACGCCTTCCCGTACGCCACCGGCTGGGTCTCCGCCAACCAGGCGAACACGTCCGCGGGGAAAAGCGCCCGCTCACGGTCATACCCGAAGTCGTCCCCCGAGTACAGCCACCCGTGAGCCTCCAGATACGCACAGATCTCGGACTCGAAGACGACCTCGTGGTGGTCGGCCATCAGACCATCTCCCGCACGTCGACCTGCCCCGTTACCGCCGCCGTGATCAGCGCCGCCCGCCGCTCCCTCGAAAGCTCGATGAACCGCTCGGTCTCGCCGATCAGCGAGTCAATCTTCGCGGTCTGCTCGTCAAGGTACGTGGCAACGCGACGCTGCTCATCGAGGGACGGTATAGCCAGTCGATACTGCTTTAGCGCCTCGCAAGTGAGCCCGCCCTTCGTACTGCCGTTCTCCTCGCTCAAGCGTCGGAGGTCGTCATACGACGCCCTGAGCGACCACAGGAGGTACTCCGGCAGCCATGTGCCTCGATCAGGAGTTATGTACGCGACGTGCTGGTTTATCGTCGCCTCGATCTCAAGAAGCGTTGCCATTCCGCGTGTCTTTCCTTGGCCGGTCAGCCCCACCAAGACCGAGCCTGGAGCAACGATCGGCAAGTGACATTCACTGAGTGCCACGTCGGTCACGAATTGGTCGGCCTGCGTGACACGAGACTGGTTGACAACGGAACTGTTCAGCCACGGGAACTCTCCGCCATACCAATAGTTGGTGGTCTCACGCCTCGGAGTTGACCCGTTGCCTATCCGGGCAGAGCGACCTAGTTTGTCCGCCGTCGCGCCCGCATCGATCTGCTGATCGATCGCGTGCAAAGCGACTGCCCGGCGCCGCTCGCGGAGCAGCTCGATCAGGCGCTGCTGCTCCTCGATGAGCGTGTCGATGCGGGCGGTCTCGCGGTCAAGGTAGTCGGCGATGGCACGCTGCTCCTTCAGTGGCGGCACGACCAGCCGGTACTGCTTCAACGCCTCGCATGTGAGGCCGCCCTTCGTGCTGCCGTTCTCCTCGCTCATGCGCCGGAGTTCCCCGTATGACACCCTGAGTGACCACAGGAGGTAATCCGGCAACCAGGTGCTCCGGTCAGGCGTCACGTACGCGACGTGCTGGTTCACCGTCGCTTCGATGTCGAGGATCGTTGCCATGCCACGGGTCTTTCCCTGACCAGTTAGCCCTACCAAGATCGAGCCGGGGGCAACGACTGGCAGGTGGCACTCACGGAGCGCCGCCTCGGTTACAAACTGGTCAGCGTGCCCAACACGAGACTCGTTGACGACGGAACTGTTCAACCACGGGAACTCTCCACCGTTCCAATAGGCCGCAGTCTCACGTCTTGGAGTCGACCCATTTCCGATGAGAGCCGTGCGTCCAAGCTTCTCTGTGTGCCAAGGCCTGTCTGTCACTGCTCGACCTCTCGCAGCAGGTCGAGGATCTTGGCTACCTGCTTCTCGAGGTCGGCGTCGATCTCGGCGAGGGGGCGGGGTGGGACGTACTTGTAGAAGTGGCGGGTGAAGGGGATCTCGTAGCCGGTCTTGACCTTGGCCCAGTCGATCCAGGCGTCGGGGACGTGCGGCTTCACCTCGGCGCCGAAGTAGGCGTTGATGACCTCGAGCTTGCCGGCCCGGCCGGCGGTCGAGCCGCCGTAGGTGAAGGGAACGTTCTCGGTGTCGCGCTTCTTCGGGTCGGGCTTGGGCTGGCCCTTGCGGTCGACGACCGGCTTGCCGTCCTCGCCGAGCAGGGGGCGTTCAACGGTGATGGTCCAGTAGCCGAACTCGTCGTTGCGCAGCACCTTGGAGTAGTCGGGGTCGGCGTCGAGGAAGTCGGCGTACAGGCGGACGACCCGCTTGCGGTCAGCCTCGCTGAGTTCGCGGTTCTTCGAGCCGAGGCTTTTGCGCATCTTGGTCCAGAACGAGGTGCCGTCGATGAGTTGGACCAGGCCCCTGCGGTCGGGGTGCTTGGTGTTGTCGAGGATCCAGATATACGTGGCGATGCCGGTGTTGAAGAACATGTTGGTCGGCAGCGCGACGATCGCCTCGACCAGGTCGTTCTCCAGCAGCCACCGGCGGATGTCGGAGGGGCCGGACTCGGCGGCGCCGTTGAAGAGCGGCGAGCCGTTCATGACGATCCCGACCCGGCCGCCGCCGTCCGCGGGCGCCCGCATCTTGTGGGCCAGGTGGAGCAGGAAGAGCATCTGCCCGTCCGAGGTCGCCGGCAGGCCGGGGGCGAACCGGCCGTACGGGCCGGCCTCGTCGCGCTCCTTGGTGACCTTCTTGGCGTACTGCTTCCAGTCGACGCCGTAGGGCGGGTTGGACATGCAGAAGTCGAACTTCTTGCTCTTGAAGGCGTCGTCGGTGAGCGTGTTGCCGAAGGCGATGTTGGTCGCGTCGTGGCCCTTGGCGAGGAGGTCGGACTTGCAGATCGCGTACGACTGCGGGTTGTACTCCTGGCCGTACAGGCTCAGCTTCGCGTCCGGGTTCTGCGCGAACAGGTGCTCCTCGGCCAGGGCGAGCATGCCGCCGGTGCCCGCGGTCGGGTCGTAGAGGGTGCGGACGATGCCGGCCTCGGTCAGGTCGACGTCCTTCTCCGCGAAGAGCAGGTCGACCAGCAGCCGGATCGCGTCGCGCGGGGTGTAGTGGTCGCCGGAGGTCTCGTTCGCGGCCTCGTTGAACTTGCGGATGATGTACTCGAACGCATCGCCCATGTCGGCGTTCGACACCACATCGGGGTGCAGGTCGATCGCCTTGAACGAGGTGATGATCTCGCGCAGGAGCCCGGCCTTCTCCAGAGCGAGGATCTCCTTTTTGAAGTCGAAGTACTCGAACACGTCCACGTCCGCCGAGAACCGGTCGAGGTAGTCGGCCAGGTTGTCCGCCAGCCCGTCGGCGTCGGCCAGGAGGTTGCCGAATCCGTAGTTGGAGGTGTTGTAGAACGGCCTACCGGTTGCCTTCTTCACCTCGATCTTCAGCCGGTTCGGATTGTCGAACTTCCGCGCGAGCTCGCGGACCGTCTCCCGGTCGGGCTCGAGGATGCAGTCGAGCCGGCGCAGGATCGTGAGCGGGAGGATCACGTTGCCGTACTGGTTGGGGCGGTAGGGACCCCGAAGCTGGTCGGCGATCGACCAGATGAAACTACCGAGGGTGCTCACAGGGCTCCTTGAGAGGATCTCACGCGAAGACGGGGTGCCGGACGCCCGAGCCCTGGGCCACCGGCGCCGCCGTGTTCGGGGCCGAAGGTCCTGGCCAGCCCGTTCCAGCAGCCGAGCAGTGTGGCGGACTCGTCGATTTCGATCTCACCGGACGCGGGACATGGCCTGCTGGAGTTCTCGGCGACGTACCGCTGTCGACGACGGCGAGGACCAGCACCTTGTCATCGGCGAGCAGGCGGTGAAGCCGTTCTGACCACGGTTCGCGGCGACCAGGTCGATCCCGATGTCGCTCG
>NZ_CAKJTR010000078.1:16036-23125 GCF_917627355.1 Protofrankia sp. Cj3
GCGGGGCCGGCGTGCCCGGTGAGGGTCTTGAGGTGGCTGGACTGGGCTGGATCGCGAACATCCCACAGCCGCACCGTACGGTCGCCGCTGGCGGTGGCCAGGATGGTCCCGTCCGACGTGAACGCCACCCGCTGTAGCGGGGCCGGTGTGGTCGGTGAGGGTTGCGATGATGGCGCGCGCATGGGAACCGTGTGCTGGCCGGTGGACTGCCCGCGTGGAAGGGCTCGTGGTGGGCGCGGGCCTGGTGACGGTGGAATCGGGAAAGGCGGGTACGGGCTGCTCTCTGGCCGGCCGGTCGGGTGGTGATATCTGACGGGGGCGGACTGGAAACTCCGGTTCGACGTCGGGTTTCACTCGGCCGTCCAAGGCCCCCTGCACACCGGCAAGTAGCCGCCGCCGGGCGATGTCAGCGGCAACGTCGAACAGGTCCACGGAGCCCACCGTCCGCAGAACCCCCGGAGGATCACACTCCTCAACCCGAACGGGAAGCAGCTTACGGGCGAGTCCTTCCGGGTCCGCCGCCCGCGCCGCCCGCCACTCCTCCCCGCCGTACACCGACGAAAAATACGCCTTTGAGAGGACCGCGATGGTCCGCGTCGCGTGGATAACGCCCTGTTCCATCTTGAACCGCCAGTCCGACCCGGGCACGAAGTCCCACGCCTGGATCAACACCCGGTAGCCGGCGGCCTCCAAGTGCCAGGCCACTCACTCCGCCCACTTTTGATCATCAGCGGTGTAGGAGATGAAAAAGTCCCACCCGGCCGTGCCGTTGCCAACCCCCGACATACCGCAACATCTTCCACCACAGTCCCCATCCATGGCGAATCACGTCGGACGTCGGCGTCGCCGATCCTCGCGGGGGTGGGCCTGTAGAAATAACGGTATAACTCTCCGAGAGTAAAGATGCGCTGTGAGTGACAGCAATGGTGGAGGTTCCGCCGGTCGACCAGACCCTCCTTACTGGCAGCCGCGAGGGCGTCATGAGCCGCTCCCTGCATCGTCCTCGCGGTGCAGGTCGGTTCGTGTTCCTGGCCCGGGGCGGGATCTCATCCACGCCTCGAAGGTGGAGAGGCGCCAGCGGGGGCGGTCGGGGATGGTGTCGTCGTCGGGGTCCGGGAGGCGGCCTTGGGAGCGGTAGCCGCGGAGGGTGGATGGCTTGACGCCTGCGCGTTCGGCCATTTCTCGGTAGCCGATCAGCGGGTCGTCGTCCGGCACGGGATGACCCTACAGCGCCACGCGGTATCCACCGAAAGGGCCACAACCCTCCAGCGATGCGCTGTAGAGTTTTGTCTGCAGGCGGCTCCGGCAGGTGATGGCACACCCGCCGGAGCCTCGGCCTCATCCCTCCAGAGAAGGGACATGACCGTGCCCGACATCATCCCGAAGACCGCCGACAAGGGACGCCTCATGCGTCGCATCGGCCGAGTGGTGACCCCGTGAACGACCAGCGGCCGGGGCAGTGGAACGCGCGCCCTCCCCTGGTCTCGCTGCTCAGACCGGCTGCTGACTTGTACGAGTTGGCGATCCGGCCCGGTGCGGACGTCGAGGACCTGACGGAGGTTGTTGCCGCCCTCCCGGCCGTCGTCTACCTCGACCATCGGCCGGCAGTCCCCGCAGACGCGACCGTCATCCTCACCTACCGGGCGGCCCCCGCCGGTGCCGACGGCGTTCCCGTCCGCCCGACGGCCCGTGGTGGTGACTCGTCGGGTTGGGTGCCAACGATCGACCCCACCCCCCTGCCCTCGAGCGCTTACGAACAGGCTCTTCACAAGATTCTCACCGTCGGCCCGTACCAGCGTCACGGCCAGCTCCTCGTTTGCGGACTTGCCCACGCCGATCCTGCGGCAGTCATCGCGGCAGCCGACGCGATCTACGCCGCCTGGACACAACGCAGGTAGCCCCCGAGCCGCGCAACGGCCGATGCGTCCACAGCCGAGGGGCATCGGCCGTCGCCGGCCCGGCGACCCATCCTCGTTGGACGCAACGGCATCACCGCCGGGCGGGCCTTATCAACCAGGGCGCTCGGCCCGCGTGCAGCGCAAGAACCGATCAGCTGCTCAGGAGCCGGCGTGTCGGTTCACCACGTGGGCGGCAGGCGGCCGGGCCCCGCTCGCGGGCCGCTTCCTGCCGATCGCGGGCACGAGTGCCCGGTCGGCGGGCGCGCATCCGGCCAAAGCAGGCGTCCGCCCGGTCTACGTAGACGTAGACGACCGCCATAGACAGCGACATAGATGAAAGGATCACTTGTGGACGAGAAGTGGCTGGCGCCGGTGGTCGACTGCGCGTGTGGGTGCGGAGAACCGGCGGGAGAGAACAGTCGGTATGCCGGTGGGGACGAGCGGGAGCGGATGCGGCATCGAGCCCGTCTACAGTACGCCCGGCGCCGCGCCGGCCAGCCGAACGGACATCATCAACACGACGCGCCTGCCGAGGGCGACGTGTTGGCGCGGCTGGGGCTGACGGACATGCCGCTGGCCGCGGTCGCCGAACGGCTGGCCGTGTTCGCCGGCGACCTCGGCGGGCTCGCTTCCACCGTCGCGCGCAGGGCAGGCGCGGTCGATGAAGCCGCGATCGCCCGGCAGATCACCGACGCGACCGCCGACGCGGTCGGTCGGGCCGAAGCCGCCGAAGATGAGGCCCGCCGGCTACGCGCCACACTCCGCGACCTTCAAGCCGAACTCCACCGGGCCTGCCGGGACCGTGACCAGGCCGATGCTGACGCCTCCGTTGTCGCCGAGGCCGCCGCCCAAGCCGACACCGCCGCAGCCGAAGCCCGCGACCGCGCGCAGGCGGCGGAACGGGACGCCGAGGAGGCCCGGACCGACGCCGCGCAGATCCGTGAGCAGGCGGAGCGCGCGCGGCTTGCGGCCGACGGGCAGCGCAGCCAGCTCGAACGCGACCACGCAAAGGCGCTCGCAGCGATGCGCGCGGACCACACCACCCAGCTCGCCGCGCTGCATCGGGACTATGCCAGGACCCTGGCCGACGCTCGCGCCGAGCATGCCTCACATCTTGCCTCGGAACGTCACGTAGCGGCGGACGCCATGTCTGCGGCCCGCGACCGCGCCACTCGTGCCGAGGCCTACGCCGACGCGTTCACCGCCGAGCAGGTCCGACTGGCCGCCGACCGTGACCGCCTACTCGCCGAACAAGCATCCCTGACCGGCCAGATCGCCCGACTCACCGGCACCGCCACTCGAGTGCACGAGCAGACCCTCGCAGTGAATGGACACCGCCATGCCGACGACGCCACCGCCGAAGAGACCGGGATCAGCCCGCGGCCGTCGAGCGCCGGGCAGCCCACCCGGCAGGCCCCCGTTCCTCGACGTCGGGCCGGCCGAGCCGCCGCGACCGGGTGAGCAGTGCCGGTCAGCTCCTGTCGATCGACTCCCCCACCGATCGGATGCTTGTGTCGACCGTGGCCCCGCTGGCGCCTGGCGGTTTTCGGATGACGAAGACGATCACCTCACGCAGCATCCCGAACGCACCGGAAGCCAACGGCGTTGCTACAGCCTCGGCGCACGTAGAGCGCCTTCGAGGAGGTCTGGACGGCACGGTACGGGCTGTCGTAGGAGCCACCGCAAACGACCGCGGAGTTGACGGCGTCGAACACGGTGCCTGTCCACTCCCACACGTTGCCGGACATCTCGCGCACGCCGAACGGCGAGAGGTTTGCCGGATGATCCGTGACCGCCATCGGACCGCTGTCGCGCAGTCCGCCGCCGTCGATCTCCTCTTTCCAGGCTCGATAGGTGACCAGCGGCCGGGAGCTCCACGCGTCGGCGCAGTTCACGGCAGTGAGATCGAGCGTGTCACCCCAGGGGAAGAGCCGGCCGTCGGCGCCCCGAGCGGCGGCCTCCCACTCGAGCGACGTCGGGAGCCGCTTGCCCTCGAACCAGGCGAAGGCGTAGGCGCTCCACCAACTGATGCACGTGACGGGATGATCATCGTACTGCGGGTCGGTGAAGTACTCCCGGTTCCGTAGCCGCTCGTGCCACGGCTCATGGCTGTGGCCGGCAGGCGTGTCCGGGTGATCCCACGCGGCGCAGCCCCACCGCTCGACCGCGGCAAGGAACCGCCTGTACCGGCTGACCGTCACGGGAAACTCATCGAAAATGACCGAGTTTTCGACCTTCCGTAGCAGCAGCCGATGACTCGGGCCGACGACATAGATCCCGGCGGGAAGAACAAGCGGCGGCGCTGCCGGCGTCTGGGCACCGAAGTACTGTAGAAGTCGCCGGATCTGTTCTGTCAGGACGGGCTCGCTTTCGTGGACATCGAACGCGGCTGCACGGCCATGAGCAGTCCGCAGGAGCCGGGACGCAAAATACTCCTGAAATGCCGGGTGCGTCGCCATTGCCGTGCCGTTTCCACTGCGTCGCAAGAACGGTGCTAAAAAAAATCCCTCCGGCTCGGCCTGCCGGCCGATGAGGGTATCAATCCCGAGCTGGGTCCAGACCTCGGAGAGCGAGAAGACCGTCTGATCGGCGATGAAGCCGAGGCCAAGTAACGTCTCGAGACGCGGCGCCAGTCCTTCAAGCTGTCGGTGCGGCATCTCGTCCTGGCCGCTCGCAGCGGGCCCCCAACCTCGTTCTCGCGGTGCGACATCGCCATCGTTCGGCCACGTGCCCGGTAGGAGGTGTCTTCCCGGCAGTTTGAACCACAACAGAAAGTCGGGGATCTTTAGGGTTTGCGCCCACTCGGCAAGCTTTCGTAGATCCGTTGGTGCGTCGCCGTTTTCAGCTCGGCTAAGAAGGGCCTGAGTCACCCCCAACCAGTGCGCTACCGTCTCCTGCGCAATAGCGCCCGATCCACTCGTGCCGCCCCCGAGACAACTACGGTAGGTACGAATGACTTTTCCCATGTGTCGTGTGGCGAGCGCCTCGAACATCGGATCGGCCGTCCAGAACTCAAGAGGCAGCTCGGGTGGCTCGGTCAATGCGGCAAAGCTAGCCTGGCGTCGTTGGCAAAGCGGACAAAACCCGTCGTAGCTGTTGGGTGCAAAATGGTTCCCGCAACCGCCGCGGCAGCGGCGCATGGGCACGGCCATTGGGGCAACTCCGATCATTCAGCTCCGACGCGCATGAGTTAACGATATAGCCGCCCGCAGCGGACCCTGCGACGCGACCGGTACTCGTTTTTGACATAAAGATCAGTACTCGAACGATTTGGCGGACTCGCCACGCAGGTAGGACGCTATGCCCACAGGCGGTCGACGGGCTGATACTCCTCGTCGTCGGCAAGGTCGCGCCCCTCACCCGTATGTCCGAACACGGACGAGGGCCCAACAGATCGGGGAGGTGCTGGCGAGGACTCGCTGATCGCTCGCCCATCTATCGGCATGACTTCTCGATTGGAGGTAGTTGCCCCCTTGTGTGTGTCGATCTCTGTCAACGACGAGCCCAGACAGGCCCCGCAGGCGCCCAGCTCACGAGACGTCACGCCGTGCTCGGCGGCTTCGTTCTTCCAGGTCTGTTGCTCGTTGGTGGCGGTCGTGTGAAGGCCCCGCCGGAGGTTCTCGAGCACTTCGAAAAGATCGCTACGAAGCTCACCGACTCGTATCCTTACGCGCCGGTGCCGGCCACGGCACAGGCCGTCCGCCGGGACCTGCCGATTGCGCACGCGATCCTTGCCGAAGGCGGTCTCGACGAGGAAGGGCTGCGCCGGATGCACGCCGCGGCCGGTCGCCTCGCCGCGATGCTCGGGAATGCCCAGCTCGACACAGGTTGGACGGGGCAGGCATCACGTACGCTCATCGCCGCCTACGACCACGCGGTGCTCGGCAAGGACGCGACTGGTCAGGCGTGGTGCCGGCTCCTGCAGTCGTCGGTTGAACTTGCCGAGGATCAGCCCCGGCAGGCGCTGGTGTACGCGCGGGACGGATGGGCCGTCGCCCCGCCCGGCTCTCCCGTCGCCGCCCGACTCGCGGCCGAATGCATCGCCGCCTCGTTGGCGAAGCTCGGCGACCAGCGTGGCACGTCTCAGGCTTTGGACGATGCCTGGACGATTGTCGGTGACTTCGCGCCCGAACAGCGGGGGCATCCCGGGTGGCACCCCAACCGCCTGCACCCAGCCGAACTCGACTCCATCACGGCGGCGGCCTACATCGACGCCGGAAACCCGCATGCCGCGCTCTTGCACACCGAGCGCGGAATTGCCGCCCTCGACCGTGCACCGGCCGTCAGCCATCGAGCCTACGTTCGGACCAATGCGGCGAGGGCGATGCTAGCCCGCGACGAGATCGAATCGGCGGTCGACTACATGAACGAGGCGCTCGAGGTCTCCAGCGCCCGCAAACTCGCCGACATTGAGCGCCGCGCCTGCGCCTTCGTCGTGAGCGCCCGCAACCGCGCTCCCGGCCCACTCATCGAGAATCTGAAGGAACACGTGCGCCTTTGGCGCGCGACGCGACTCACACAGGTATGACCAGCGATGCTCTTGCACCCCCATTCATGCAAGGGCGCTGTCCGAAGCGAAAGAAAGGCGAGGAGACATTGGAATCACGTGCGTATCGGGACGATAGCGCGTCGAGCAGGATCAGGACCGGCGGTTGCGGAGAGGATGTGGTGGGCGAGCAGTCCGGAGGAGTACCGAGGCGTGAGGTTGGGCGGGAGTTGCTGCGGCAGATGCCGCAGCTTGCTGTGCCCCCGCCGAGCCCGCCCGTGGCGCCGCAGACGGAAGATGCCGCGTTGAAGCGACACGCGACATTGTGGGCTCTCGTGTGCCTGGACGGGGCTACAGATCGGCCGTTAGAGGTGACGATGCCCTTTCCGACACCGAACGCCGCAGACCATTTTGCCGAAGAGTCCGGAATCGCGGATTCGGCGATCGTGCCGATTCGCTTCGCCTACGTCCCGCCAGCGCGCCGTGCCGGGCCGTGAGACGCGGCTGCCCGTGACTGTTGGGACACGAGGTTCGGGCTCCGCATCCCTCATCGAAGGAAGTCGCTGCGGAAGCGGACTGGCCGTCGTCGGCGTATGTCGCAGCAGCCCGGTTAACACCCGCGCTGACGTCAGGGATTGAGGCCGCCGGTCCGGCGAGGATCTACGGGGTAGCCGTCTACGTGGGTCATTCCCGGGAGATCGGCGA